>CAJCHQ010000393.1 GCA_903970295.1 Bryobacterales bacterium | reverse complement strand
TGAGCCGGCATTTTCGCCGGTGCTTCTGCATCCTTAGCAGCCGGCACGGCGTCTTCCGGTTGCCCCCAGGGTTTCGGCTGCTGGACATCTTTGCTGGCGGATGCGCTTGGCGCCGCCTCGCTTGACCGCAGGTCGGCTGCGCTTGGCAAGACGTCGATATCGGCAATGTCGGTCTTCATTTCGACGCCGAGAGCATCCGCTGCCAATGATTGAGCCGTTTCGGACTTTTCGGCTTCGGTTTCGCTCTTGGCCGACAATTTGTCGAGTATGTCTAAATTGCTGCCCATGCCGCTGGGATTAGACAATGGATTGACTTTAACTGGAGCAGACGGCTCAGGAGCTTCAGATTTACGACCGAGAATTTCTCGCGACCAGTCTTGATCGGACTTGTCTGCATTTTTCTGGTCACCGGCCAGAGCAGTTTTAAATGACTCGGAGGCTCTCTTGGCTGATTTGAGTAAGCGGTCTACAGAGTCTTTGCCAGCCTCAGCCGCCTTAGCCGCAGTTTTCGACGACTCGGAAGCATCGTCGGCAGGAGTGATCGTCGACCCTGATGAGGTGCCGTTGTTCTTGCGCGTGCTCGCTTGATATGACAAATTTTGAGGGGCAGACTGTTCGTCGTGACCAGCCGGTGATACCGCAGATGGTAGCGGTCGCTCAATTGCTTTGTCGGTTGAATCATTGCGCCCGAGCTCGACTGCCTCACTGTGCAGACTGGCAGGAGCCTCCTGGGCAGGTAGGTCGACGCTAGTCGAGCGAAAGCGATTCAGTTGCAATTCGGCCGCTTCCAACTCTGCCTGCAACATATCTTCGGGAGCGGGAAGAAAATTATGACTGCCGGTTGTCGCTGTGTAGTTGTTGTTATGACTGGCTGTGCTGTAATTGTGAGGAGGAGGCGAGGGACCGTCGACCAGCCGGTCGGTGTCAGGAATCGAATATGAATCCAGCGTGAGACTGTCCGCCGATTTCGACGGACCTGCGGCAGGTGACGAGTCAAAATCCCGGCAGGAGTCCTCCAGATCCTTCCAAAACTCCATGATCGTTTGTTGCCTCTGGTCGGGCTTCTTAGCTAAAGCCCCGGCAATTACGGTCTCAAATTTGGCTGGAAAACGCAGATCCGGTCGGACCGAACCCATCGAGGGCGGCGGCATGTGCACATGCATATGGAATAATTTCATGACGTCATCGGCCGAGAAAGGTCGGATGCCGGTGAACATCTCATAGACAACAATACCGAGCGAATAAATATCGCTGCGTTGGTCTAATTGCAGGCCCTGACATTGTTCGGGACTCATATAAGCCGGACTGCCGGCGGCCGTTCGCTGGCGTGGCCGACCCACCGAATCGAGAGGCGTGTCAGCGATACCGAAATCGAGCACTTTGACGTAGTCTTCGGCCTGGGCATAGTCGGTCTCTTCGATCACTATGTTTTCCGGTTTAATATCGCGGTGCACAATGTTCTGCCGATGGGCTTCACTCAGGGCTTCGCAGATTTGGCGAATGATCGGCATCGCTCGCTGAGCATGCAGATAACCTTTTTCCTTCAACAATTCGGCAATGGTTGGACCTTCCAAGTAGTCCATGACGAAGTAAGGCTGACCGTCGTCGGTCACCCCTGATTCCCAGATGTTGATGATGTGCGGATGACGCAATTTACTGGCGGCGCGAGCTTCGCGCAGAAACCGATCGAGCGCACCACTTTCCGCGCCCAGATAACTGTGCAACACCTTGACGGCAACCTCTCGCTGCATCAGCAGTCGGGTCGCCTTATACACGATTCCGCTGGAGCCCTTGCCGATAACGGAGTCGACCACGTAACGGTCATTGATGAGTGCCCCGATTAAAGGGTGATCGCCAACCGGTTCCAGTGGAGAGCTGTCCGTCGGGCAAAGCGCCGTCGCATCCTCGAAATATTGGTTGCAGCGCAGACAAAGCTTCATAGAATTTGTATTTTGAAATCCCCGCTCAAGCTCGCAGGCTTATCAGCGCCAGCTGATTCCGGAAAAACGCCAAAGCTCCTACCAAGAGATTAATACCCATAAACAAGTAAATAGTCGCAACCTGTAGCTGCTTTGGCAGCCCAGTAGGTTAATTTCTCCAGGTGGACACTGACACATGCCGATCGCGACGGAATTTTATCCTCCCAATTTGACCCACGCAGGCGTCCGATAAACAATTGAACCGCCGCCATACTCTTACTTTCCACTATAAACGCTCTTCCCAACCGCTTGATAACAAAATTTGCTTCACCCAATCTCCGAAATGCATTTTTCGCGCTCATACCAATCTCCCGGCAAGCGATTGAGAACACCGGCAAGCTCGAGCATAGTCAAAGTCGCCGATAGCTCTCCTGAGTTCATGCCGGACTTTTCACTGAGGACATCAAAATGCACGGGCTCATTTGAAATCATCTCAAAAATCTCGCGTTCTCGCCCGTACAACTCGACCATAGTGGGCACCTCATGCTTAGCAGAAGGCAGGGCTAACCAGCCCATCTGTTTGATGATATCCGAATGGCTGGCAAACAAGTGGGCTATATTATCGGCAATTAGTTTATTTGTTCCTCTAGAGGCTGGATTATCGACACTGCCGGGCAGCGCGAAAACCTCTCGATTCTGTTCAAAGGCAATTTTAGCCGTTATCAAAGAACCTGATGTTTCGCCGGCTTCAATCACAGCGACCGCCTGCGACAGACCGCTGATAATGCGATTTCGAGCCGGGAATCGCCAGGGCTCGGGTTTTGTGCCGGGAAAAAATTCAGACAGCAATGCACCATTGTCATCCTCCGCCAATTTTTGATAGAGCGGCTTGTTAGAACTGGGATAACAGTAGTCGACACCACAACCCAAAACAGCCACGGTTTTGCCACCACCATCGATGGCACCCCAATGCGCATGCGAATCGACACCGACTGCCATGCCACTAACCACGGTGGCACCATTTTCAGCCAGGCCACAACCAATCGCCTTAGCATGCTTGGCACCATAAGTAGACGGTCGTCTGGTACCTACAACCGCAACGGCTTGACGAATATCGAAAGGCATGAGCCCACCTTTGACAAAAATAACAAACGGCGGGTCGTGAATTTCTCTGAGCAGAGCCGGAAAATCGAGATCGTAATGATAGAAAGCTTTGACTCCTGCCGACTTGACCGCCGCCAGTAATTTCTCTGGATCGAGTTCTTTCTTTTTGTCTTT
>CAJCHQ010000392.1 GCA_903970295.1 Bryobacterales bacterium | reverse complement strand
CCCTTCAAAGAAATTGCCAAAGCCTGTTATACCCGCCGAGCTTAATACAATATCGCCCTCATGACAAGGGGGCGATTGATGGCTCTTGGTTGCTGCCAAATTGAGCCATGCCTGCGGCTGTGTCTGGCTGTCAAGAATGGCGGCGGTGTTCAAATTTTCATTGTCTGCGCAAACGTTGATCACGGCTTGCGCTAGGTAGCGACTGCTTACTTGTGCGTAATGTCATGGCTGTGTCAGAGCTCAAGAGGGTTGATGATGCCTCCGCTTAATGCCTGTTAGGCTCGGAGCGCCGGTGTTACCTACGCACACACCTGCGGAAATTTCTTGAGACCAGAAGCTCTAAAAGCTTAGACTCTGACGTCATTTCACAAACAACTTCCTGGAGGTTCTATTACTCGCTAGTCAAACGCTATCAAGCAAAGCCCCCTCTCTAACGCGTTTTCTCCGGTCACAGCAACTTTCGACAGTGGTGTGTGGAGATTTAAGCCCTCTATTTCAGACGGCATTAGCAGTCTAGACGTCTCAACTGGTCTTCCATGATGGTTCGGGCACGTATGTTCTCGGATTATCCGTTTTGGAGCATCTCTGCGAGTTGCTCTTGTCTGTCCTTCGATTCTCCTTCGCTGCTGCGCTGGAGAACTAACTGGGTACGCCCAAAAATCAAACGAGGTATCTCATGAAACTGTTCGACACTGTTCGCGGTAAGCTCGCCGCAATGCCACGGGGGCCCATAACCTGGGTCGTCCTTCCCTTCGCGTTCCTCTGGTACATCGTCTCTGAGCTGCGTGACGAAATCTACGGCAAGGGCTCGCGCTGGCTCTCCTACCTATTCGGCGAACCGCTGATCTTTCTACTCTCCTACTGGGCCACCGTCCAGCTGACCGGCGCCAATCTCTCCACTCTCAGGGGCTGGTCGGTCTTGTACACGCTTGGTGTCTGGCTATTGTTCGAGCTCTTCATCTCACCACTGATTTATCTCTGGCTGGCGAAGCCGGTGACGACGTGGGTGTTCGACACGGTTTGGCCGAAGATCGAGAAGTTCGACGAGAAGCAGTTCGGACCCTTCCTCACCGGGTTTGTCAACGTGACCAGCAAGGTCGCTGTCGGCTCGTCCTGGATCTGGAATCGTGTCAACGAGGACTCATGGGCGATCAGGTCCTTGCAAGTGCTCGGTGTTCTCGCCTCGGTCGGCTTCACGCTCTACTCGGGCTGGCGGCTGCATGGGGTGGTGATCGATGTGGCGGCAGCGCTGCACTTGGTGGCCGCAGTGCCGACGACCATCGTCGGATCGGTCGTGGACATCTGCGCTTACATCCTCGCCTTTGCCGCCGTCTTTCTCGTCGGCAGTCTCCTCATCGGCGCCTTCGCATACTCCAAAAAACAGGGCGTGGGCTTGGCCATCGGTGTGGCGGGTGCATGGGCGTCACACGGACTGGTGGCTTACGTGGCTGCGGCGTATGGCTTCGGCGTCTGGGCTGCGTATCTCGGTACGACTCTCACCGCTGTGATCATCACCAACTACATCGTTCCGACCGTGGTGGCAGTGGTCTCGACGGGCTTCATCATCGAAGTCTGGAAGAAATACATCGAGCCGGTTCAGAAAGCTTTTTTTGCCAGTCGCGAAACGGGCTATCGTCATATCGTCGGCCAGCTGGCGGCGGTTATCGGCGCTCTGATCGTCTTTCACTTCGCTCTCGTCGAGGCGTCTCTGGTTGGACTGGGCATTTTGATCGCCGTTCCGATCGCCGTTATCCCGGCATTCCTGGCTCTCGTGTGGCTGGGCGAATGGCTGGATGACGGTGACGGCAATTATGCCTTCGCTCTGCTTCTTGCCGTAGCCTCGGCGTATTTCGGGCATCAACTCTGGCTCTCGCACGGTTTCTGGCTGGGTGAATGGGGAGCGTACGGCGTCGGCATCGTGGCGGCTTACCTTGCGGGTGGATTGGTCCTGCCTTTGCTTGCCCAAGGGCTGGAAGGTCTGTCCACCGGTGGTCCGCGGCGGTTGAAGGCGGCCGAATGGCTGGGCGCTCAGGTCAGCTTGGCGCACAAGGCTCTCTGGGACAAGTGCTACAAGCCGCTCGAGCAGGCCTGTGAAAGTGTCTACGAGAGCGGCTACACGGCGACTAACAAAAGCGAGAAACTGAAGAACTTCCGGCAAGTCGTGCTGCACCTCACCAACATCGCTCTGGCGATCGCTGTCGGTGGTGCGACCTGCTGGGGAACGAGCAACTTGCTGGCGGCGTATCCCGACCTCGCGCTGTTTGGCTTCTCGATCAACTGGCTGGTCGCCGTGATCGGGTACGCAGCGGCGTCGGTCTTCGCTTTCTTGAGCTACAGCTTGATCGGGCATCTCATTTTGGAGGCCGGTTTCGAAATCGCCGGATTCTTCGCTGGCTTGCTCGCGGGGGTGTTCACGAGTGTGCTTCTCGCCCCGGTACAGCCTCAAGGCTGGTTCTTCGCCGTTCCGATCGGACTTGTCGCTATGGCCATCGTGTTCGGATTGGTGGCGCCGAGTCTGATTTATGTCGTCCAGAGCTTCGGTGCCCTCACTCCCACTTGGGTGCTGACACCGTTCGTTTCCGTCAACGACTGGGCGTTCAAGAAAACCCTCAAGTATTGGGATCGTCTGGTCGCCGTGCGCAAATGGCTCGGCGAAGTTTTCGGACCGATCTTCAAGACTGTCAAGGAACTCGTCGACGCTCTGCGCGGTAAGAAACCGGCGCAGTAAATACGCACTGCCGGCGATGGCATAGATTGTCACCGCCGGCAGGTATGTCATGCAGCGGCGTTTTAGAGAAGAAGCAGCAGAGGCACTGTCAGGGTGTCTTTGCTGCTTCTGATTTTTAGGCGATATAGCTATGATATGAAATAGTTGAAGTGCGATATTTTGATATTTTGCCCATCCTCTAGGCTGAAGTGCATAGTGCAATCCCCCATAAAAATGGGCGCAGCCGACCCCGATAAGCTAGGCTAAAAGCAACCATCTCCGCGATAAGAGATCTATCTTATGATTGCTACCCGTGCAATTCGATCCAGATTAACAATGCTGGTTTAGAAGAGTTCGGCGGCGAAAATTATGGAAAGGCCCAGGAATACTTCGAGCATGCGCTGGACTTGAAGTTTGATGAGCGGCCGGCTTCAAACAAAGTGCGATTGCCGTGCTAGTTCACAACAGAAGTTTTTCCCAGATATTGGAGACTTACAATGGGAGTCCTACGATTGTCAGGGGCGCCTGCTCAGCCCATAATCGAGAAATATCAGAAAACAGGATTCGATGAAGCAGCAGTTTCTAGCTAAATTAGCCAGCATTATGGCATTGGTAGCCAATGCGATATTTCTGGTCTATCTTATTGTTTTCACCGCAGCTCAACCGAGTGGACCGCTTATTGCAGCCGTGGCATTCGAAGTCGTTTTCTTCGCGGCTATGATAGTCTACAGACTTTGGCGAAGCAGAACACAGTCTGCAAAGCTCGCATCAGAAGCGATGCTGAGCCTGGAAAACCACAGCAAGTTATTT
>CAJCHQ010000391.1 GCA_903970295.1 Bryobacterales bacterium | reverse complement strand
TGGCGAGCGGCATTTAAGGATGACTGGGTTTCGTCGAGCTCTAGTCGAACCAGTTGGAGATCACGCTCGAGTTGCATTACGCGTTCGCGATCGGGATTGTTGTCCGCCAGCGTTGCTTTTGCTGTTTTTGCTGTTTTTGGTTTCTTGACGGGCACGTACCGGATTCCAGGCGAGGAAAGGTGATCAGGGCTCCACTGAGGTTCTTCTTGAATATACCCGCGCCGGCGCTGATACTTACCGGAGCGATTTTCGCCGCCGTCCTAACTGCGTCAACGGAGTTTTGAAACAAGGCTGTGACTCACAGCATCTTCACGTAGAGATGAGCGATAACACCAGGTGCGGTCAACCACATCGGACTTTTTGTTGCGGCTAATTTTGGCGGGCTGGGAGCAGAGCTGTGGAGCGGTTCACACTTTAACCAAATAGAACAGAGCACCGTTTGACACCGTAAATGGTGCCTTTATGGACTTAAAAAAGCCACCCACCTAAGAAAACATCATCGGGAAACACGTATTCAAATCAAGCAAACGCAAACATAGTATTGGCTTAGATAATTGCCCGAGACCTGAGTAAACAAATTATGTCAAAATTACTCGGCATTAGTGAAATGCTGGCCAGTATAGCGGCAGCACTCTATTTCATTTTCATTCGAGTCGTCAACCAGTCCTTCTCCAATGCGGGCGCCTGGTTAACTTTCAGCCTAATCCTGTCAGCCCTTCTAATTGGCTATTTCTCGATAGCGAGAAAATATCAAAGATGTTCGATTGCCCAGTATATAGTCGTTCTTACGCTGTTCGTGGTTTCAAATTATGGACAGTGGCATTATTTGGCAGGCTGCGGCGAGATGGGCATCGAATAATTTGATAAGGGCTGACTGGCCTCTCATGATGAAATTATTGCGCTTTTCAAAGAGCACCGTTCCGAATTCGATGAACTGAAAACCAAAGGCTGCAAGAGCCGAAAGACGCTTCTATAATCTACGAGGAAGGGACTTGCTGGACACCAGGCGGCGCAGTAACAATTCCGTCGAAGCAGCTGCAAGTCTACTCGGACAGGTTGAGGAGACTAAATTTGCCCTCGGTCTGGTCAACAAAAACCACAAACTTAGAGTTTCCGGTCTCAGCAATCGGATCGCTGGTGGCGGACATTCGCCTCGCTCTATTTCAGTCTAAAAACTGAACCAAATGGTTGCGGTTCTTTTGAGAAGATCGATGCAACAGGTTGGTATTTGCATGATCAAGACGAAAAAGACTTGCGTTAATGAGCGAGGAGGCTGAACTTCCAGTCTCCTCGAGTTCTAGCCGGTCTACTGCTCGGGTTCAATTTCTCGAAATAAAACACATGATTTCATCTTAGAAAATAGTTCGTCATCAGCCAATCTAGAACGAATTATGTCTAGGTCGTCAACTAGGAATTCCTTGGCGCTCAGCACAAAAACATAGCTCGGAACGCCATCCAACCCTAAACTCTCGTATAAAGTCTTATTGCGTGCATCATCGAGATCGAATCTGATTACTTGCAGTTTTCTCAAGTCGACAGCGAGTTTCACTGCTACCGGAACCCCTACGCCGAACATGTCAATGTTGCTGACCTGATCGCTGTTGAGGTCCGCATTGTTTGCGATAAAATCGTCGATTCGTTTATCAGAAGTCGTTTTGTAAAATTCCACGACTAAGGGCGCCCTCTCAGCAGCCTCCCTTAAGAAGAAGGGGTTACCTCGAACCGGTATAACGTAATCGAAATTTTGAATTGGCGGCACCGGCACATTTTGCGCAGGGGATGACACTCTTTGAAGAACATAATCTTTTGATGAACCGTGACGCGCTATCGACACATTAACTCGTGAACCGTCGGAGCCGCGAAGTAATTTCAGCAACCTGATCCGACCCACCATTGGAGCTGGAACACCATCAACCGACAAAATCTGGTCACCAACTTCGATTGACGCGGCAGCAGCCGACGAACCCTCGGTTACAGAATTTACTGTGGGGTAAACAGAACCCGCATATTTGAAGGAGATACCAATAGTACCTGGCTGAATGTGGGATCGTAGCTGACCATAAGAGGCGTTATTCATTTCCACGCATACAACGTCCCCGCTCGGCGGACAGTTTGCAGTTTCCAACTTCTTGTACACTGAAAGGGGATAAGAAGAAGCGGCCTTAGACGCGACGGAAAAATTTTGCGAATAGCCAAACAGACTTTTCATTCTAAAGCCTGCCGCATTAGCCTTGGCAATGATTGGCGGGCTTTCAGGAATAAGCGTAACTGACCACTTTAACTTGACGGCATTCTTATCCATCTATCATCGTAACTCAATGCGCTGCAGAAGTATCTTCGAGAGCAGGCATCCGCTGTCGAAATCTCCGATTGCTAAACACAAACCGATCAAATCGCGCAAACGCTCATCAGACTCTTTGTTTACTCCGATTGTCCAGAATGCAGGGCTCCTCAAAAGAGCACAGTCGTTTGCGAGATTTACCCCACTTTCACCTGTAACGATGTGAGTATTAAAAAGCAGAGCAACGGTGAGTCCAGCCATGGAAACAAAAGTTCCACTAAGTACGGTGCAAATTGTACCGGCTTCCGAAATCATGGCGAATTCTTGAGAAACTTTTGGGCAAATGAAAATGCTCAAAAGAGGTAATAGGATGAGAAGTACCGCGCCAAAAAAGCATGTGTTCACAATCGTGCGGCCAGGTGCAATCACAAAGTTTCCGCATTCGAAAAATTTCTTGCTCAAAATAAAGAACCCGTCTGAGACGCCAAATAAAACAGCACTGACAGTGGCTGCAAAAAAAACTTCAAGAACAATTGGCACTATCGAGTCGAAGTTTAAATTCGCGTTGAGCGAGGTGTGTATTAGGTCTTTGAACATTGGATCGACTGAGCACCAGCACATGAGTAGAGTAGCGCATAACAGACTGATTGACGCCCAAACAGATCTGTATGCCAATCTCAACGTTTGATTGACGGAAAATTTATATTTGGGCGGTGGTCCACTAGTGATTACAAAGGCTCTACTTTTGAATAGAACAAAACGGCTAGCCTCCGATTTCGATCGGTGGTTGCGGCGTGCAGCAAACAGGACCAGAGCGCCTAAAAGCAGCTGAGGGAACAGGGCGAGTCCGCACCATTTATCGTAAAAATTAAATATAGTCTTGGACACATTGATCATCGTTGAAAAATAATCTCCATCGGCAAAGCTAGCGAAGACACTTTCAATAGAGGCTTTTAAGCGCAGCATTCTGTAAGCGCGCTCTCGGTGCACTGTAGCTGCGAAGTTTCTGGGACTGTTAGGAGTGAGCCGGATCGCTGCATTGCAGTCAGCTATCGCACACTCGTAATTTCCAAGATTTTCATTAGAGGCGCACCGCTCGGCGTAATATGCTCCAACTTTAGGACGGATTTGAATCGCTTGATTGTAGTCACTAACGGCTTGTCGATACAGACCCAAATCCGCGTAGTTCAGTCCCCTGTTCGCATAACTGACTGAGTCTTCAGGAGCAAGTTTTATCGCCTGCGTGCAGTCTTTCGTGGATTCAGACAAATGCCCAGTGCTACCATAGGCTGAACCACGGATCAAGAATGCTCTGCTACAAGTGGGATCTAATGTGATAGCTGAAGTGCTGTCATCAATAGCTTTTTGGTATTCACAAATATCGCAGTAAGCAACTGCCCGGCTGGCATATATTTCGGCTTTAATGCGGGCATTTGCAGGAACACTTGTGGTTGGCGCTTTGGGCAGCAACTCTAATGCCCTCGTACAATCGGCGATTGCTTTCCCATACTCACCTGAGTACACGTAATCATATCCACGCGCTGCATATGCATCGGCGTCTCCGGGGCGCAAGCGAATAATTTGGGTGTAGTCATCGATCGCCTTTTGTAGCAGTCGTTCATGGTCGTAAATGTATGCCCTATTCCAGCGAGAGATAGCATCCGTTCCATCCAGACTTACGGCTTTTGTCAAATCACCAGTGGCTTTGGCGTCTTGTCCACAAACGATTTCACCCCAAGCTCGAACCGCATAACTGCGGCTGTCTTTTGGGTTCAGATTTATGGACTGGTTGCAGTCGCTAATGAGTTTGTTAAATTGCTTGAGGTGTCCATAAGCCCAACCGCGGCTCCGGTAGGCGTTGGCGTCTTGTGGATTTTTTGCTATCGACTCTGTGCTCGCGGCGACCAGCCGGTTGTATTTCAGTGCCTCGTCAGCGGAAATGCCTTCTTCCTGAGCACGGGCGACGACATTCCCTGACACGATCAGTGAGAGAGTGATGAATAGTAGGAGCCGTCTGTAAATTACTTTCATAGCTGCCTACCTGCTGCCACTGAGTTTATCTCTGTAATTTCCAATATAGGCTTAGCATGCCAACAAAGCTATCGTGTTTTACGCATTTCGCAGGTTGAAGCAACGTGACACGTTTTCCAATAATTCACCGGCGAATCATACGTCGAACCTTCGGTGCGTGTCACCAATTTTTTTGCTTCTGCCTGGTGGCACTCCGGACTCATCGGCTATTTTGCTCCAGCCAGATACGGCTCTCTGAACCTCACTTAGGATCGACTTGGCGAGCCCGCGCTTAAGAGATATGGTCTTAGCACACTCCTCAAAGTCACCAAGAACGAAACCATCTCTTTTGCCATTTAAAGACATCTGATGTTTGCCCAGCCATTTGTTGGCCGGATCGTAAGCGTAGGTCACGTCAAATGCCGGAGATAAGCGCCACTGACCTTCCTTATTCATCAGGAATGCAATGTTCTTTACATGATCATCTTGGTTGCGGGCGAGGACGTTGAATGCCATGCGCCGAAACAATTCTTCCGTCGCAGACATCGGCAGTCCTAACTGCTTTAGCACCTGAAACGCTTGCTCGTAAGAATATGCAGCCGGCTGATTATAATCAAAATGCGCCAAAGCACCGATTTGAGCGGGCTGCTTCCAAAAATAAAAATATCTCGGAATCACCCTTGACCGCTTAAGTCGCCCGGTCAAGAGGGAATATCCATTAGACCGAGAGAGGAGATAGCCATGGGCAGTTCCAAGAGTACTGGCTCTAAAGCCGCGTCAGCAAAAGATCGTTCTCAAGCAGAAGCGATGATTTCTGTGGAAACCGTTCAGTTGAAAGATAAGCTGAACCGAATGTTCACAACCATGCACGGCGCCAAAGCCGACCGCACGCACGACAGTGTTTTCGACCGCCTCTGGGATTTGAAGGAGATGGCTATCCTGGAAGGTAAGAAAACCATCGAACTTCCCAGCCAGTGGCTGAATGAACTCGAAGCTGCAGAGCAGAGCCGCAAGCACTGATTCGTACCGGCCAGGTCAACACCACACAATAAATGCCGTCAAAAGCCCATACCCTTTTGCTCATTAGCATCTCGTGCTGGCAAGGCTGGGCTTTTTGCTTTGCCACCGCTGGTAGTGCAAGCGCAGACAGTCCTAAGCGGCCACCACTCGAGCTATATCATCACATTGCGCGAGCTCAGTTACTGGCAGACAAAGCCGATAGTCAACTCCTCGAGAAAATGCAACTGGTAGCAGATCGATTCAAAAGCGATCGCCTGCGCTTCGGCTCTTTTCCCGAAGATGGGCAGGAAAACAAAAATCTTGTTGAGAAGTTAGAAGACCTGGCCGGTGCTAACCCATATTTCGGCTTCCCTGAAAATACAGCCGCAGATGATCCCACCTTCGCTGCCGAACATGCGCAGCCTGGCTGCGACAAAGAACATGTTTGCGTGCGCATTCTTGCCGACGCCAGCCTTTCCACTTCACGAATAGCTGCATCGCGCAAACCACCTCCGCAACGATGGCAGGCAATGCCGGGAACGATTACGATCATTCACAACACCGAAAATCTTTTTGCCGTATGGGGTGCAGGAGTCGATGGCAAGCCGATTCGCGATAAGACTTCGGGAGAGTGCTCAATCATCTCGGCTGAATTTTAGAATCAAAATCCAGAATCAATGCAGCGGAGTTAATACATCCAGGTCGATATTGCCGCGTGGTTCATGTTGCGAAACCTCGCAGCCAGGCAACGCCTGCCGGAATATCGCCAGATCCTTGAGCGTTAGCCGTCGACCATCAACAACCAGGCGTTTGAGATTTTTCATCTTCTTCAAGGAAGGAAGCGCTCCGGTATCGACTGCGGTGCCATACACCGAGAGGTGCCACAGATTGGGAAGTTCCGTCAAATACTCCATACCTTTGTTTGTCACTTTCTTGTTATCGAAAATGTCTAGTCCTCGCAATGACTTCAGTTTTGCCAAATGTTTGAGTCCCTGATCGCTCAGTTGGCTAGACGGGACGGATAGGAACTCTACCTGGAGAGTTTCCAGATTAACCATCGAATCGTCACTGAGGCGGTTGAAACCAATTTTTAGTCGACGCAATGAGTTCATGCCTTTCAATTGAGAAATTCCGGCCCCAGTCACCAATGTTTTTTCGACGTCCAGATCTCTCAGGTTAACCATGCCCTTGAGCGAGGCCATGCCGCGATCAGTTATCTCGGTGGTATCGAGTCTCAACTCCATTAGATTTTTTAGTTGCGAGATAACGAGCAGGGTTTTGTCGGTAAAGTTATCAACGCCCCGGCAATCTATGGAAATCAGACTATTGCCTTTCAACTTGAGCAGAGCCCGCGGGTCTTCCGCTCCGCTGTAGCTCAGCTCCAATCGCAGCTTCTGATTCGGGAGCACCTTTACTGCGCCTTTCGCAACCGCAAAGTGAGGGTGATGCAAAATAATTCCGTCAGTTACTAGCGAACTTACTATCGTGTAGAGAGAACCGAAAGAGCGATCGCTTGGAAAAAACAAAGTCTCACTGTCAGCTGCGAAACCAGTTAGCTGAAAATTGAACATCATTGAAATCAGCAATAGAAAGGAATGTCCCGCTAAACGTTCAATTCGAAAGATTCTAGTCATTGGCTGCCACAGGGCTTGCAAGATTTCCAGCACAAGGCATTGTATTGGATCTGAGCCGCCGGAACTACGCCCAGTAGTCAACCCAGGAGAATACTAGGCATCTCCCTAGATACTCGCTCGAACCGGTCCTCTACGCTCATAGCAGGCGAAAGAGGGTGAAAAAATGTTGGAAAAGTCGATACCGATATCTTTGCTAATTTTATCTTGTTTGATCGGCGCGACCGATCCGCTTTTACCCGCAACAGCCCGGGAATTACACCCGCAGCTGGCAGCAATCGATCGCAAGCAAAACAATACGGCGAAACCTGGCCGCAATTCCGGCTCAGGTACTCTCGTCGCGATGCTCAGCAACGGCAAAGAATTGGGTCAATGCCCACTGAAGCATACATCTGTCGCCGCAAAGATTTCGGGATATGTGGCTAAGGTCAAAGTCACTCAAATATTTCACAATACATATAAAGACCCGATCGAAGCGATCTATACCTTCCCGCTTTCCACTACAGGCGCAGTAGATGAGATGGTGATGAAAGTCGGCAAGCGCACAATAAAAGGAGCGATCAAGAAGAGAGAAGAAGCAAAACAGATTTACGATCAGGCTAAAGCAAACGGACACATAGCCTCTCTACTAGATCAAGAGCGGACAAATATCTTTACCCAGTCGGTCGCAAATATTCCGCCCGGAGAGACGATCGAAGTGACGCTGCAATACGTTGAAACACTGCCTTACGAGGGCGGCAAATACTCGTTTGTTTTACCGACTGTAGTTGGTCCCCGCTTCATTCCAGGCAATCCTACGGGTGTCTCTGGAACTGGCAGAGCGCCGGATACCGACCAAGTCCCGGATGCATCGCGAATAACGCCGCCAGTTGCTGCCGACCAGACGCGTGCCGGACATGATCTTTCGATCGATGTAGACCTGGCTGCAGGACTGCCGATCGACTCGATTTCCTCCAAACTACACGAGATAAGAATCGAGAAGCAAACCAGCGACAGTGCAAAAATCTCTCTGCTCGCCAAAGATACAATTCCGAATAAAGATTTCGTCCTCACCTGGAACGTTGCCGAAGATGCTCTCAAGAGTGGCTATCTCGCACACAAAGAAGCAGCTGACAAGTCCGGATACTTTACCTTGATGGTGCTGCCACCGAAGCGTGTATCGACCAGTCAGGTCGCACCGAAAGAAATGATCTTCTTGATTGATTGCTCGGGCTCGCAGAGCGGCTTGCCTTTGCAAAAGGCGAAGGAAACCCTTTCCTATATTGTCGACCACATGAATCCCCAAGATACATTCCAGATTATTTCATTCAATAACCGCAGCACAAGCCTATTTGACAAGCCACAAGCAGTCAGTGAGGAGATGAAAGAAAAAGCCCAAACATTTATCCAGGCGCTCCACGCCAATGGTGGTACATGGATGGCACCAGCAGTGGAGGCAGCCTGCGCCACGCCGGCCGACAGCCACAGACTGCGCATAGTCACTTTATGACTGACGGGTATGTCGGCAACGACCTGGAAATCATTGGCATGATCAAAAAACTGAGAAATACATCGCGCTGGTTTTCATTCGGCACCGGTAACTCAGTCAACCGCATGCTTATCGATGGCATTGCCCAGGAGGGCGGAGGAGAGGCGGACTATGTTCTGCTCAATAGCTCTGCCGAAACAGTCGGCAAAAAATTCTACGATCACATTTCTACTCCGGTGCTCACAGACGTCAAGGTTGACTTCGGAGACTTGAACGTCAAAGAGGTTTTCCCAAAAGAAGTTGGCGATGTTTGGGCGGAAAGACCTTTGTATTTCAAGGGTCGTTACGATCATGGCGGCAGGGGCACGGTTACTCTCTCAGGCTATGCGGGCGGCAAACCATATAAGCAGACTCTCAACGTCAACCTGCCCGATCAGTGTAGCGGTAACGAAGCACTGGCTTCGATTTGGGCTCGAGCAAAAGTCGATCGCCTGATGCGAGAAGACTACCAGGGAGCTCAAAGCGGTCAGATGAAGAAAGAGCTGAAAGAAGAAATTACCAACACAGC
This sequence comes from Bryobacterales bacterium, assembly GCA_903970295.1. The sequence goes on along the minus strand of CAJCHQ010000391.1, from coordinate 4,896 downwards.
TCTCAAATACCACATAATGAGCCAATTTACGTCCTTCGTCGCTGTAGATGAGAGCGTGCAGACGGACAAATCCGGCAAGACAATCGTTGTGCCCGTTGAACTGCCCGAGGGAGTATCGCGAGAAATGACAACTACCGACGGCGCCTCTCTATCAAGGACGATGTACAGACATAAGGCTGCGGGCGGCTCGTTTGCCAGCTACGGTTCCAGCCGTCGTGCGATTATGACCTATGGTTCAAGCCCCACTCCACAGGAGCTCTCGGCAACAGTAGGCGCCCCGCAATCGTCGTTTCGTCCCGGCACCGCTGGTGGTGGCAGCGCTTCAGCTCAGGCATATAGCGGTGGTGGCATAGGCGGCGCAGCAAATGCCGTCGACGCACTCAAATCTGTCAAAGCCAATTTGGCTCAACCCGCAGTCAATCTACCCTCAGCGGGTGATAAAAATTCGAACGAGGAGAAGTCGGTTAAGAAATCACGCAAGAAGCTGAGCGAGGACCTGACCAACTTTCTCACCACGAATAAAAACGACAATGCCGAGATCAAAATCCTTCTCGATATGCAGTTTATCGACGTCAAAACACTGGCAAAACTGAGCCGGGCTGGACTAAAAGTTGATTTAATTGACTCTACTACAAAGAAAATCATTGGCACGATTAAGGTCAAGAATGTCCGGACTTTAACCGAGCTAACTGCGGTCCTTAAAATAAGCTTTGCAAAGCCAGCCGGGGAAAAGAACTAGTATCGGAAGTCTCTGACGGGGTCATTGTTACTGTTCTGTCACAGCATTTTGTTATGGTCCCGCCAGAGTCAAAAGCCCGGGGAAGATGCGATGGCAGGGAGAGAAGCAAACAAAGACAGCACCGATCGATCTACATCAGCCAGCAACGCGGTCAATCCTTTCCTTGCAGAAGGCTCTCGCTTGGCGCCACTTAAAGCTCCTTACGCCAATCCGAATAACGAAGTTGCAGCTCCTTTCATAGTTATTCCGAATCCATTCGATTCAGCACAAGTGGCGAACCAGTCATTTTGCTCAGCGCCTTCCATACGACCCCCACATGCCGAAGATGCAAATGCGGTTCAGGACTGGAAATACAAAGGAACAGGGGATGCGCATCTGAGCTCTCAGCCGGACGGCTCGATTCGCCTTTCATCAGACACGGCGCAGAACACGGTCAAAAACCCCGCACAGGCTACTACTCTGTCGCATCCGATTGGGCAAAATCTGAGTGAAGGTGAGGGCATCGATGTTCATCTGAAATATCGCTCCAGTCAGTCAACGCCATTCATTGTGGGAGTGATGGAGAAAGCAGAACCATATGCCCAAACTTTCAGCGAGCCCTTGCAAAGCTCATCCCAGTGGCAAGACATTGTCATCCACGGCATCACACCTCAAGCGTGTGCGGGCGATCTAACTCTAAACATCAAGATTAAGGGACAGCCAGCTTCTTTCGACATCAAGGACGTCAGCATTGTCCCCAGCAAAACATTTACAGCGGGTGCACCGCATTATTCACTCGACCGCGATGGCAACGTCATCGACAATTCGGCTCCAACCTCATCGCCAGAAACTAAGCCGCCAAACTACGGGATCAGAAACGGAAGTCCATTTTTAGTCGGCTTCGAAGTACAGTCTCTCGATCCGAAAGATACTTCCGCGGCTCAACACAACATTCAAGGCCTACTCAAGGACTACGCCACCGGGGCCACGGTCACCCCTTACTGGAACCAGTGGGAGCAGTCACAGGAACCGTTCCGAGACAAAATCACCTGGCTGCAGCAGCAACCGCAAAACTTGGAGATCAAGATTCACCCAGCTCTTTGGGGCGAGAACGTACCGTTCAATCTGCCCACAGATTGGCAAAAAGCGGAGCCTGAAATCAAAGCCCATGCCATGGAAATAGCCAAGCTACCTGGAAAGTTCGTGGAAATTAACGAGGTCGCTGACAACGATTCTAAAGGGGCTAACGGAGTGACTAATTGGATCCGACATGAAGGTACAGCCAATGCCACGGAGGAAGCTATCGATTGGATTCGAAAGGCAGATCCGAACAAGACCATTATCTATAACGATTATCAGAACGGCGAACTAGAAATGAAAATGTTGGATCAGCTACAGAAAGACCATAAGCTTCCCGATGCCATCGGTATTCAACTGCACATGGATCAGGGCGAATGGCCTCTGCAAAGGGTTGAAGACACAATCAATAAATTAGCAAAATACGGCAAGCCAATTTATATAACTGAAATTTCCGTTCTCAGTGGAGAGCACGGACGCGCACTTTCGCTCGTAAATCACGATCAGGTTGCTGCGATGTCTCAGACTTTTAAACAGTTGGCACAAAAAGCAGGAGCGACACCAGACTCGAGGACGATGCAACTCATCGCAGATAGAGCGGCTGTCCTCGCCGATCCGCAGCATGCCGTGGACGATGACGTAACGCTCTTAACGGGCATGGACAAAGAGGCAGCCAAGCTCTGCGATCCAGAGCTAAGAAAACAGGTGACAGATCAAATCGCCCAAGCAGAAAAATGGCCAACCAGCCCAGCAGACGAACAACGGCAAGCTGACTACACTGTCAATCTTTACAAACTGCTGCATGACAATCCCCATGTGCAGGGAATTACGTGGTGGGACATCACCGACAAAGGTGCATGGAAATTAGCTCCGCGCGGACTCTTTCGAGCCGACGGCTCACCCAAGCCTGTGGTGGGAAGATTGGAAGCATTGTTCAAACAGTGGCAAACTAAAGATTGAAAGTGCAAAAGACTACGCGCACTCAACCGGTTGGTCGTCGACAACAACTTCTTCTTCCTTGTCCCACCAGGCCCGCAAATCACTACATTCGCGAATGCGACGGACTTTCTTGGTGGGCAAATAAGCCAGGGAAATTTCATCTGAAATAATGACAGGCGCGTGGAGAATCGAGGGTACGAGTTCTTTCTCGCACTTGGTGTCTTTCAATTCAATTACGTTAGTGCAACTTGCCATTTTTTTGTCAGCCCGTGAGCTGCTCCTTTACGGGCACCCGATAACTTTGTTCGCGCCCTTTAACTTTACTCATTCTAGAGTGTGGGTTTAGTTGCTTTGGCAAACGGTAATCGTTTGTTAGCAATTGGCGATTGCACAATTGATAAACATTCGCATTAGAGTCTGGATGATCTATAGACCCGCACAGAATGACAATCTTCGATACCAAACGTAGTAAGCTAATTAATAATCATTTCTGAAACTTTGGCACAGTTTTCGGCTGAAGGTTAATAAAGAGTGAAGATCGCACGACTCAAGCACCAATTACGGTGCGGGTGCTAGAGAGCAAAGAACACGCTCTCAACGCGCGAAGATTTTAAACGTGCAGAAGTTCTTTACTTGGGAGCGCTAATTTCGCATAAATGGTGTTGCCCAGGGGAACAAAGATCTAGCACCTGAGTCTGAGCATTGTCGACACTCCATCAAGAGGAAATCAGCTATGAATTGGGACGAAATCAAAGGCGACTGGAAACAGCTCTCTGGAAAAGTGAAAGCCCAGTGGGGCAAACTAACCGACGATGATTTAACTCACATCGGCGGTAAAAAAGATGAACTGGTCGGCAAGCTGCAAAGCCATTATGGACACAGCAAAGAAGAAGCCGAAAAGCACGTCGACGAATTCATCAAAAAAATCAAGTAGGCGACTCTCAGTACGTCAGAGTCCTCGCTATCTCAAAAGCTGGAGAAGTCCGCCCGGAATCTACCGGACGGACTTCTAACTTTCACACGTACGGAACTTTTATAGCACCGTATTTAGTATTAACTATACTATTTACTCATTTCGTCCAGCAATTTCATCGCCCGCGTATCTTCCGGATCGAGATCCATGGCTTGACTGCATGCCACTTTCGCTTCCATAGTCTGTCCATCCTCGCGTAAGGCTCTGGCCAGATTGTAGAAGGCATTTTCATAGTCTTTTTGCTGACCTATGGCAATCTTGTATTCGGCAATTGCCGCTTTGGCGTCACCATTGGCCAGGAGCGCGTTACCATAAACCACATGATAAATCGGTTGTCTACTGTCTTTGAGCGCCGCTGTTTTGGCTTGCTGCAAAGCCTCGTCTTTTTGGCCCTTGTCCATCAATACGACACTCAAATTAGAATGCGCATAAGCGAGACTATCGTCTAATTTCAGCGCCTCCCGCAAAGATTCTTCAGCGCCTTTCAAATCGCCGTTTTGACGCAATGCCCAACCCAAGTCGTTTTGGGCTTCGGCGTCTTTGGGATTTGCCGCTACCCGCTTTTTGCAAGCCTCGATCGAGGGAGCCCCCTGAGCATTCGATCGCCAGTTGCCGGCACGTCCCACTTCTTTGTCTTCTTTCGACTTAGCGATCGCCGCAGAACTGCCAAACACGAAAACGCACAAGCTGAACGCTATAAATTTTTCGCTCGGTCTCATTGGTACCTCTCACTTAGGGTTAATCGGGGTTGGATAAATCAATCGGAGGAGGAAATCCGCCTACACCCCAAGAGATTAAAAGCAATCCGGTCATAAAAACCAGCAATGCGAAGGCGACGCATTGAAAATAATTCTTAGCCGCCCCACCCTCGATCGACTGTTTGCAAAAGATTAAACCGCCGCCGACGCAAAGCAGTCCGACAAAGAAAAGCATGATCCTGACTAGAATGTCGTTGAGAAGCATAACTGACCGTTTTACCGGATCTACTGCCTGATTGGCACAAATGGCACTGCGGCAGTGCCTGCTCTCATTATGATTCGGATTTGGTTTCGGCGGGTGTCGTCACTTCGACTGATTCGGAGCCCGGAGTACCGGCTTCAGTTGTTGCCGAAGGCACTGACTCTGACGCTGCCTTTTCGGCGGCAGCGGCATCCGGGTTCTCTGAAACGGCTGCAGGCGGGTTGGCAGC
>CAJCHQ010000390.1 GCA_903970295.1 Bryobacterales bacterium | reverse complement strand
TCGGTCCATATGATTTGTCGGGCAGCTATGACAAACTCGGTAAAATAAAAGACCCCGAAATACTGGCGGCGATCGCCGCGATTCGAGAATGTTGTAGCGAGGCGAAGATGCCTTGTGGAATATTTGCCATGACCGCTGAAGCCGGTTTGGCATATTTGGCCGAAGGATTCGATCTGGTCGCGGTCGGTGCCGATATTCATTTTCTCTGGCAAGGAGCGCAAACTGCATTGAAGACCTTGCAATCTGTTCCGGACAAAGTCGGCATCAAGGCTTGAGGATTCTGCGTATCTCATGGCTATTTATTTTGCTCCGGTTGGTAGCGGTATAGGGGACGTAGTCGTATGTAAGCCGGCTGGTGAATGGCTGGCGCGCAACTGTCCGGACCCGGTTTTTTTTGTGGCGCGTGGCCCTCGCCAGGTCAGTTTGTCTCGATTGATCGATGGTCTGGCCGGCGAGATCACTGAATTAGAGCTGAAAGAGAAATTAAGTGAGAGCGACCGTCTGGTAAATTTGCGAGATCATCATTTGCAACGTCATCACGATTGGTTTGCACCTGATTTCAAAAGGCGCTTTCCCAATTTTCACATTGTTCAAATTCTCGACGAGATCTGCAGGGATTTCGGCATCGAGGCCGATCATAGCGAGATTAAGCCGTTCGTTTACAGTCAGGACGAAAGAGCCAGGGATGCTGTGATTCTGGTGCCCGGAACGACGATGAAATCAAAATCGCTGAAGACATCATTTTGGTTGTCGTTGCATGCCCAACTGGCCAAGCAGGGACGGAAGTGTTTGATGCTGGGATCCCTGGAACATTCCAGGCAAACTAAAGAACTGGCATCTGCAGGCATTAGCCATCTGCCGACGGAAAACTTGCAAGAAGCAATCGATCTGATTAGCAATGCGTCTTCTCTGGTGTCGGTCGATACCGGTCTTATGCATATCGGCGTACAGCAAGGCGTTAACACTGTCTGCATTTACGGTGTTTGCGAAACTTATCATCGAGCAACACCAAATAGTCGACCGATATTTACAGATGTCCTGAATCTGTCGTTGGTGCCGCCCCCAGAATATCCGCGCTACGATTTTCCGGCGATATACGACAATTGGAATTATTTGCCAGCTTCTGCGGAGGACGGCGATTACATTGCTTTCGATGACGTCCAGGCTGTACTCGATCTGCTTGTTGCCGTTGTCAATTCTTGAAGCAGGCAATAATCATTTGCCGATGGCGGCGCTGATTTTTTGCGATAGTTTTTCGAGATCCGCCATGCAATCTTTGTTGCCGAAATAGGCCGCGTCGTAATGCTCCATGAATGCTTCCACTAAATTGGGTAGCTCGGTATCGTGAGGTAGTGCCAGGCGTCTGCGATCGGCAACAGCATCACGTACACGGGCACTGAGTTCGGTGCCTGTGTCGGCCGGTTGTTTTTCAATTTTCCATTTGCGCAGATCTTTCTGCACTTGCTTGAGCAATTTACGCGCCGGATGAGCTCTTAACTGTTCATCCCGTCGCTTGCTCATCGCTTTGCCAATGGCGCGAACGACAAAAAAGCCAATTGCTGCGACCGCCAGTATGTTGACCACAACTGTGAAAATGTCCAGGGAGGTGATGATGTGTGGTTTTTTTGCCGGAGCTGCTTCAGCTTGTGATTGTGCCGTGCCTTTTTGCTGCATCGATTCTTGAAAACCGACGATGTCGTAAGACCTCTCGGGCACTTTGTCGGGCATGCAGCCTTGCGGTGTAGAGTCGAATGGAACCCAGCCGTATTTTGGCAGATAGACTTCAGTCCAAACATGGCGATGTTTCGATCTCACTTCGCGGAAGCCGCTCATGGCGTTAAGTTCGCCTGGCGCAAACCCGGCAATCACACGCGAAGGAATGCCGACTGAGCGAGTCAGCAATGCCAGCGCAGTCGCAAAATTTTTGCAATCACCGCTTCTGCGCTTGAAGAGAAAATCATCGTTCGGATTCTCACTGTCGATTTTTTCAGTCGAATAGGAATAGTTTTTTTGTAGGTAGTGCGCGATCGCTTCGGTGCGTCTGAACCAATTTGCTGGAAGCTGGCTGGTGAGCTGATTTGCCATTTGTTCGACCTGATCGCTCGCATCGTCAGGCATTTGGAGATATTGCGCCAGGCGGGCACGGAATTGTTCTTCATCGCCTTGAGTCAATGGCAAATCGGCGCGCATGGCCTGAAGGTTGTAAACCGGAAAACTCGAGACGACTTTGAATTGCATGCCCTTCTTTAGATCGCCCTCCTGTAGCCGGATGGCGCCGTAGCTATCGACTGAGATTTTCTCCAAATTTGGGCTGACTGCCTTCGGAATCCAGGCCACTGGAACATTGCGTGAGAGGTCGTGTTCGATCGAGTAATCCTGGACCAGATCGACAGCGGGAAAATCGCTTGGCAGTTGCAGCGAAGGTTCATCACTGACTCGGATATCTCCGCGCGCCTCTTTTTCTCTGTTGTCGACTTCCGTGTCGCTTGCTTTCCAGGAATAGCCGTCAAAAGTGTCAAGAACGTACATGCGCAAGTAAGCCGACCGATTGCTTTTGATTTTGATCAACAAATCGTCTGAATTGTTCAACTCTTGTTGTATTGACATTTCATCGTCATATACGATCGTGTCTTCCTTGGCAGTGCTGGTAGCTTTGCCTTTTGTTCCGTGTCCCTTCAACGAGGCATCATTTTCGTTAATGCCACGACTTGTACCGCTTTGCGCAGAATTCGGTCCGCCCTTTTTGCCGGCAATATTTTTGCCGCTGTTGGCATGATTGCCATCTGCGGGAAGTTTTTCGGAGTCGTCAGGTTTGTCCGCACGCTCCGCTGTTGACTGCATAGATTGGTTAGCTTCGTTTCTGCCTGGTCTTGCGGAGCGGGGCGCTTTGGCTGCGTCATCGTGAGCTCCGGGTTTAGCCGGCTTGCCTCGAGAAAGGATTTTTTCCGTTTTATTACTGTGACGAGGCTGCCATTGGGTAAACTTGCCATCTCTTGACGCAGGCGGCATTTGCACCAGCCCATCGTTATGCTCGCCGAAGCTGCGCACATAAGCCAGGGTGGAATCGATTAATCCATCAGCACGAGGCATGAGAAAAAACAATGCAATTGACGCCAAAGGCAGTGCTGCAATCAGTAAACCAGGGGAGCTGTGAACATATTCAGCTTTGACCAATCTAGTCGGTTCTAGCTTGAATGGCTCAAGCGTTTTAACTGTCCAACTTTGAGCCGTTCGGGAAAGACAGTCGTAATACAAGAGCAGCGCCCCCAGTGTGATGTAGACGAGCGTGCAGCCGCCGAACATCAGGCTCTTTGCGATTGGAGCAACAATGCACAGAAGAATCAGTCCAATTAATTGTGATGTATTGATATCTGAACGAGTGCGTAACTCGAAAGTTTGAACTACGAAAGTTCCTGCTACAAAATGAACAATCGGTGTGTAGAGGCTCAAGTCTCCTAGTTCTAAGCCGTTGTTCAACTCTCGCCAGCAATTGACGGCGACGAGAAAAATTCCGGCAATTACGACGTGGCTTTGCCAATTGTTTTTGTTTGCTCGGTATGCGTAGCTGAGAAAGCTCCCGCCAAGCGCAAATACAACATAGAGCATGGAGAGATAGATTTCTGTTTTGACGAAAGCGACACCGACACAAATGCAAAGTATTGCCATCAGAAAAGCAACCGTGCGGATGCCCACCGAGTCCTCGGGCGGATCGTATTTCGCTGGCGCTTTGGGCGCTGTTCCTGGTTTTAGTTGTACCTGACTTTTCATAGAGCAATAAAGTCCGCTTCACCATCCACGGTGGCGATGATTGTGGTGTTTGTAGGTCGGCCTACGGCTCGATACCCGGGACCTTTTGAAACGCTCTTCGGTCCTCGCGCGGTTTTGAATTGGACGACAGGTTTAATTGTGGACGCTGCCTCTAACTGTTCTTCTTCGTCTTCCCAATTGCGCGGTATTATGGCCAGTTCGATCGGTGCCACCAGATGGTCGCCGCGAACGAGGTTGTGCTTCATCACCAACTCCTGCAAAGGTATGAGAGTGACAAGCGGCCGCATATGTCTGGCATCATATACATTTTCGGATTCTTCATCCGCGATATTGTCTGGTGTATCAGACTTGGAATCGAGCTTTGTTTCGTCGTACAAAACTGTGGAACTGACAGGCTCGACCCGGGCGAGAATCTCGGCGAGAAGATCGAGACCGAATGGCATCTGTGGCAAATCGAACATCAGATTCTTTTGCATCACTTTCGAATCGAGGGGCGGATTGAGAGTCAGTTCTGGTTTGATACCAAGTTTGAAACCATGGTGGATAAGCGAATGCACCAGACAAACAGCGACTTCGAATTGCTCCTGATTTTTCCAATTAGCTCGCAAGTCGAGCAAAATATCGAACACAGGTAGTTGTTCTGAATCGAATTCGCGTACTAGAATTTTGCCTTGTTTAGCTGAAGTCGGCCAATGCACATGACGAATGCTGTCGCCCGGTTTGAACTCTCGCACACTGCGCACGCTGCTCGATTGTGGCACGATGATCGAACTCGAGTTGGACAAACCCATCGTCGATTTTAGCCCGAGCAGTTGTAAGAGAAAATTGCCGGATACATCAAGGGCGATCGGGTGAACTGTGATTTTTGGCTGTTGTAATGAGTCTTTGCTCTTGATATCAATCGACCGAGAACCCCAGGCCAAGCCAAAGGGAAAGCACGAGAGTAGTTCCACGCGGTCGACGAAATATATGCCACGTCTGAGGTCCGGTGTTGGTAGTTCGAGCCACGACTGTTCGTCTAACTCGTTCACCAAAAGCGGTTGCGGATCGAGAATCAACTCAGCCTCCCTGCCGGCGGCCGCGCGGCGCAATAAATTAGTGCGCACGCGCAGGCTGCGGATGGGCACCAACTGACTCAGAGGACCAAGAAGGTAGCGGCGGTCGAATTTAATTCTGACATCAGCCCATTCTGAGACAACGATTTGCTCCGGAATGGAACAGACGGCACTGACTTCCAGCACTTGCAGAAGGGGTGAGATGACGCCAATGGCGAGTGCCATGAACATACCGCAGGCTAAGAGGTACATCCACTCGTTGGCTGTCCAACCGGCGTATAAATAGAGCCCGAAGGCAATCAATAGAACTCGGAAGAATCGGACTTCGAGCATTAGTTTCAGGCCAAAACCGAGAGGAATGCTCAGTGCTCGCGTTTTATTGTTCGCTCGCGGCCCTGCTTCGGGAAGTGCAGAATTAACTCGCACTGGTTGTGGCGAGACAGTTGGATCTGCCCGTTTAACGGCTGAATTGGTGCCCCGAGTTGCGGGCATTTCGAAGTCCTCCTCGAAAGCTCTACGGCTGCGCTCTTAGCCAGGGACAGGGATTGTTTCCAGCATTTTTTCGATCAGATCTGCATGACTGATTCGATTAGCTTTGACCTTCGGCAAAATGCGATGACCGAATACAGCCGGAGCCATTAGTTTGATGTCGTCAGGCTTGACAAAATCACGTCCGTCGATAAAAGCTGACGCTTGAGCGGCACGCATTAACAGCTGACTGCCGCGGGGGCTGACGCCTAGAACAATTGATGGATGTTTACGACTGGCCGTGACCAATTCGATAATGTAATTGATCAGGGCTTCATGCACGAAAACTTTGCGGCACGCTATTTTAGCAGCCATAACTTCCTCGAGCGACAAAACCGGTTGTACGTCGAAGGCTCCCTCTTCGAGCGTTTTTTTCAGGATTTGCGCTTCTTCCTTGGGTTTTGGATAGCCAAGCGAGAGGCAGATCATGAAGCGATCGAGTTGGGCTTCGGGCAGGGGAAATGTGCCATGCTGTTCGATCGGGTTTTGCGTAGCCATGACGAAAAATAAATCAGGCAATTTGCGGGTGACACCGTCTGTAGTGACTTGTTGCTCTTCCATTGCTTCGAGCAAACTGGATTGAGTTCTGGGAGTGGCACGATTGATTTCATCGCATAACAGTATATTTGTGAAGATAGGCCCCGGAATGAACTTAAAAACGCCTTCTCGCTGTTCGAAGATGCTGACGCCTGAAACATCCGAGGGCAATAAATCGGGGGTGCACTGCACTCTTTTAAAGCTCGATTTGATCGAGAGGGCAAGACTTTTGGCCAGAAGAGTCTTGCCCACCCCGGGCACATCTTCAAGGATTACATGACCGCCGGCTAAGAGTGCTACAACCGCTAGCCGAGCAGGTTTTGCTTGCCCGACCAGAACCGAATTAATGTTCTGCATCAGGGCCTGGATTTTAGGGGTAAGTGCCGTAAGTTCTGAGGGTCTGGCTGCTGTGTCTGATCTCAATCGCTCATCCTTTAATGCTTACTGCTGAGTGTCCGCCAAAAGGCATTATGCCCTGAAACACCCCTCTTAGACGAGGGTATCAGGTCGAAGTGCTTTGCTTTCATCAAGACTGCGCAATGCCTCGTAATCGCTGCCCTCGGGGTGCACGGCTTTAGTTCGAAACCTTGAGCTCTTCGGGTGCCTGCACGCGGTCTCCTGCTTCATCTTCGGATTTGCGTTTTGGTCCCCGGCCGCAAATAAGTGGATATTGGGTCGGCAAAACTAATAGAGTCAGCAATGTCGACGTGATCAATCCGCCAATTACAACCGTTGCTAGGGGCCTTTGCACTTCCGCACCCACCGATGTGGCGAGAGCCATGGGTAGGAAACCCAGTGATGCTACCAGAGCCGTCATTAGAACCGGTCGCAAGCGCTCGCGGGCGCCTTGCAGCGCTGCCTCCTTCGCTGAGAGGTG
>CAJCHQ010000389.1 GCA_903970295.1 Bryobacterales bacterium | reverse complement strand
CGCCACAATCGGTATAGCCGTTGCGCTTATGGCGGACACTGGTACCTGCGCAGTGTTTGGTCTCAGGTGAAGATTTTTCAGGGCAGCGATTGCCTGTCTGGCCACCAGCCACAATTCGGGGCCGAAAATAGACAGCCAAATAATGACTTCGAATATTCCTAGATTGCCTACGAGGAACAGCACAGTCGAGTCCAAAAAGAAAAATGCCAGTCCCCATAACACGGCGATCATTCTAGTGACGCGAGAGAATATCGCCAGCGGCGTGATCAACAAAAACCAGCCAATCATGCCGAAAGTCGAGAAGCGGCAGAAATTGACGAATGTCCACGGGGAAGCTTTATACCAGGAATCGATCAGACCAAAAAAGCGCGGATTGCTTACTTCGGATAGCAAAACGTATGCCGCAGCCAACCCCTTGCGCCAGCTCTCACAGTGCAGGTGCTCGAATCCAGACCAGGCAGCGAGGAAGGAGAACGAGAGCAGTCCACAAAATTTGACGATTGCGATCCGCTCTCTGGTCAGTGGTCCCAAGCCCACATAGAGCGGTTTGGTCAGAGTTTTATAGAATGGAAAGAAACGGCTGAGAATGGCATCGATGGAAAGTTCGGTGCCCGCCGGCAGAAAGGTGAAAAAGGCACCATTTAAAGCACAGACCATAGCGCCAAGATTGAAAGGATCGATGAAAGTGTTTAAACCGATGGTCAAAGCGAATGACGCCAGAGGCGTCAAAAAACCGACTGTCATGAGCGCCGCTAGAACAATGGCGGTCTTGATTTGCCAGGTGCTATGAGCGAGACCAAACTGCGAGACATAATGCCACGTGATCAAAGCGCCGCAACCGATGCGCAAGAGGTTGAGGCGGCGGATTTCTGCGTTCAGGTCAGCGATCGGGAAGACTTGCCGTGACGTGAGAAATTTGGCAACTATGGCCGCGCTGGAATCGAGAAATTTTTTCACCGGTGGCAGGCTTGCCAGTAAAAGCGAAACGGCGAACAACGAGAGAAAAATCTGGATTCCCTGAATCAAATACTCGTTAGACGTATAAAACTCCATCTCGCATTCTCGATTGTCTTTGGCAACTTCCCGAAATTATCAAAATACGAAAGAATCTGCCAGGTAATTCCCTTTAGGTCCAGCCGGGCAGACGATTACATTCGCTTCAAATCGTAACTTTTAACCGTCCTAGCCTCTGTTTTGCTGCCGACATATACCGAATGCGGTTCTGTGTTTGACAGGATCAGCGCACCGGCACCGACGACAGTCTCTTCCCCAAGTGTGATGTGATCGCGCAGAGTCGAGTTGACTCCCAGGAAGCAACCTTGACCGACAGTGACACCCCCAGAGATGACTACGTGTGAGGCGATGAAGACGTTGTCTTCGATCACCGAATGGTGACCGATGTGATTGCCGCTCCAGAGCGTGCAATTAGCGCCGATTTTGACGAACGGCTGGATGACATTGTTTTCGAGAATGAAACAATTATCGCCGTACACAACGTTGTCGAACACACAGGCTCGCGAGCTGACGTAGCTCGGTAAGCTATAGCCTTTTTCTCGGGCGGCAGCGAATTTCTCCCGGCGCACGCGATTCATTTTTGCGTAGCTAACGGCGACAAACAGATCGTTGTTCTCAGGGGAAAAGTTTTGCTCGACTGTCTCGAAGGGCAAAACCGGCAGTCCCAGATAGAGATCGCCCTCGATAAACTTACTGTCGACCGTGAATGCGACAACTCTGTAGTCACTATCTTTGGAAAAATAATAGTGGGCTAGTTCGGCTATTTGCCCGGTGCCAAATAAAACTAGATTCTTCAAATCAAACCTTCAAACTTTTAAATCAAACTTGGACCGCGCTCGCGGCAGCAGCAAGATGGGGATGATATTCCTGGGCGATGACAAAAAGCGGACGCTCTTTCACTTGATCGAAAATCTCGCCTACATACAATCCGACGATGCCCTGGCTGATCAGAATGACGCCGCCCAGCAAGAGTGTGATCACGGTGACGCTGGTCCAGCCTGGTTGAGCACCACGATAAAAGAATTCGACCACTTCCCAGCAAGCGAGAATCGAGCCGGCAAGCGATACCCCGAAACCGAGTAAAACTATGGCTTTAAGCAGGCTGGTGGTTTGGAAGAAAACTCCTTCCACTGCTAATCTAATCAGCGCATACAAACTGTAGGAGCTTTCGCCCGAGTACCTTTGTGCTTGCTCGTATTCGATATCGGCAATGTCGAAGCCGAGCCAGACGAGAATCATCAAGTAATGCCGATTCACATCGGAAAATTTGAGAAAGGCTTCTCGCACCTTGTGCGAAATAATCGTGAAGCTGCCGTAATGACCACCGGCATTGGTCACACCGAACATATTGACGAGGGCAAAATAAGTCTTGCTGGCCAGTCTTCTCAGTTGGCTGTGGGTGCGTTGTTTACGTTTGGCAAAAACTATATCGTGTCCCGTGAGAGCTTTTTCATATAGCTCGCCGATCAATTCTGGCGGATCTTGCCCATCGCAGTCCATGACGATCGTCCAGTTGCCGCGTGCTTTAGATAAACCCGCTGTGATCGCCATATGTTGACCGAAGTTGCGGCTCAACTTGAAAGCCAGGACATGTTCATCGGCATCAGCCATTTTTTTCAAGACAGCCCATGAGTTGTCGGGACCACAATCCTCAACGAAAATAATCTCGTAATTTTTGCCGATTGCCTGCAGAGACTCGGTCAGACGCTTGTGCAAAGCATCGAGACAGCCCTCAGCGCGATAGGTGGGAATGACTACGCTGATTTCAACTGGTTGCGTGCCGGTGCGGGTTGTCATTGCCGCATCGCGGTCGGCTAAAAGGGTCGCCGGTGCGAAATCGATTACGGACTGTGGACTGGTTTGTGAGTTGGAGGTCATCTGATCGCGGGTCTCTATTTGAAATAGATGCCGATTATACTCAGGCGCTTTTACCGGTTGCAAGGTGCTCGAGATAAGCCTCATAAGCGACAGTGCATAAATAGATTGGTACCGATCACGAGGGCTGGTCGGCGGAAACTTAAACATTCACTCTGTTTGCCGCTTTTCAGCTGTCCTAGAATTGTTGGCTTCTCATCTTAATAGCTGTTAACCTCTCGCGGTCCTTATAAATGAATGAAATTATGCAAAAACGGAATGTCGATGCCAAATTAGTGAATGAGTCAGTAGGCGTTACGCATAAAAGTGACCCCGACTGGTTGAGCCGGGCGCTGAACTCATTGTCGTGCGTCGGTTTTGCCGTTGTCCAGAATGTTCTCGAGCCGGATTTTCTTGATGCCGCCAGGCTAGCGATGTACAGGGCCAACGAACAGATTCTCAAAGAAATTGGATTGCCCAGGCTGAAAGCCGCTAACGAAGTGGGTGTTTTGCGCCTGATGATGAAGCACGAACCGTTCTTCTTTAAGTTTCTGGAAATTCCCGAGCTTTTGACAGTCGTAGATCACACCGTCGGTAATACCGCGATCATGCATCTGCAAAATGGTTTCATATTGCCTACATTCGCACCCGATGAAAATACCGAAGCGGTATTCCAACTGCGTTTTCACATGGACTTTCCGCGAGTGCTCAATCAATATTTGGCTTCGATCAATATCATGTTTGCGATCGACGAGTTTACGGCCAAAAACGGTGGCACTTTGCTCGTGCCGGGCAGCCATCAAAAAATGCAGGCGCCGGAGTTTTCCGTTTTGCCTAAACTAGCGCAGGCAGTCGAGTGTCCGGCTGGTTCGATGCTCATTTTCGATTCGACATTGTGGCATGCAGCCGGACGCAACGAATCTGGCAAAGATCGCCTCGGCATCAACCATCAGTTCACGCGCTCGTGGATCAAGCAACAGCTTGATTATGTCCGCGCTCTGGGTGAGGAAGCCGTGCTGAAACAGGCGCCACGCACCCAGCAATTGCTCGGATATTACACGCGCGTGGTCACCAGTCTGGACGAATACTACAAACCAGAGACGGAGAGACTCTATCGCAAAGGGCAAGGGTAAGATGCCAGTGGCTTGGAAAACAAAGGCGACCTGGAAGAAGCTGGGGCTAATTTTTAGGACCCCTGAAACGCCACCATGGATGATGACTCACGCGGCCAACTCTTTTGTCGAAACCCTGGGTAACGGCAATTTCAGAGTCTTTTTCAGTTGCCGCGATGTGACGAATCGAGCGAGCATTGCCTGCTTCGATTTCAATATTTCCTCGCCCCACGATTATTTCAATCTTTCCACCGAGCCGGTTTTGACTTTTGGTCAAGCCGGTATGTTCGACGACAGCGGCACTTCAATGGCTTCAATCGTCAAACTCGACGACGGCACTCGCTACCTCTATTACATCGGTTGGAACCTGGGTGTTACGGTTCCCTGGCGGAACAGCATCGGGCTGGCGATTGCCGAGCCTGGTTCCGATAAATTCGAAAAGTTTTCTCTTGCTCCAATCGTCGATCGCAATGCTGTCGATCCCTTTTCGCTCTCTTATCCGTGGGTGATGCGTCGGTCCAAAAATGACTGGCTCATGTGGTACGGCTCCAATTTGAGCTGGGGTGCCGATGAACGAGATATGCAACACATCATCAAATTCGCCCGCTCGGAGGATGGCATTGATTGGCAGCGCGACGGCAAGATTGCAATCAATATCGAAAGTGAAGATGAATATGCTTTCGCCCGACCTTGCGTTCTCTATGAAGATGGCAAATTTAGAATGTGGTACTCATTCAGGGGCGAATATTACAAGCTCGGTTACGCTGAGTCGAACGACGGCATTGATTGGACTCGTCTTGACGAGCGCGTGGGTATCGACCGTTCACCTGAAAACGACTGGGAAAGTCGAATGATCAGTTACCCCTGTGTTTTTCCCTGGGATGGCAAGTTTTATCTTCTATATAATGGAAATGACTACGGCAAGTCAGGGATCGGTATTGCCGTCCTGGATTGACAGATTATATTTCTATAGACTTCAGTCTCTTCGCTTCTGAATTCCCCATATAAACTTGCGCCTGCCTTGGCCGCATGCTAATTTGCTAAGGCTTGCAAGCCGCGGAATCGTACTTCTTGGCGTCCAGCCGATGCAATTACCCGAGGCTTTATTTGGCGCAGTCAAGAGGATGTTTCATGCTAACCAGCCCCCTTCGCAATATTGGGATCACTCGAGTCGATGGTACCCGGAGCATTCGCGAATGCTATCTGAGCAAGACGGTCGGTCTGCTGTTTTTCGCTTCCACCTCAGCCGCCATGGCTCATACTGTCGCCCCAGTGCCGACGCCCGTGACGACGCACCAGACGGTGACGACGCCGGTTGTGCACAATACCTCGACTGTCGTTCACCCGACTCAGACGGGCAGCACGACAACCACTCATAGCGCGGCGGCGACGCAAGCTCAGCAGCTGAATTTGTCTTCCACCGCAGCCAACATTTCAGCCAGCACCCTGGGAAATTTTAAAAGCATCACGATCAACGTCGGTGGCAAGACCGATGTCGTTGGTTTGAACACAAAAGTCACAGCTGCTGAGCTCGCGGCAGCCGACCAGGTTCTTGCCGGCAGCAGCCAAACCCTCACTCTCAATACGCATGGTCAAGCCACTGGTGGCAGTTTCACATTAAACAACCAGACAGCGCAACCGCTTGGCAGTATCAGTTCATTGACCGTGCCCACGAACGTTAAGCTCAATGATTCGCTCAGCACTTTGAATATTGCTGGACAACTGTTGAATTCAGGCACGATTCAGGCGCTCGCCGGCACCACTGGTAGTGCCACTATCCAGGCAGGCACGATCACCAACACTGCCACTGGTGTGATTACAACCGATGGCACCACTCATAGCCCGACTGCCTTGACGTTAGCGGCAGATGCAATCACCAACGCCGGCACGATCTCGGCAACAGGCAACCTCAATCTCAACTCGGGCACGATCACCAACAGCGGCACGATCAAATCGACAGGCGCGGACGTCAATTTCACCAGCCCAAACACGATCACTTTGCAAAATACCGGCGGTCTGGTTTCAGCGCAAGGCAACATCAACTTCCGCGAGCCGAGCTACAGCGGCGCCAATAACGTCAATGTTCTGGGCGGCACTTTGAATTCGCAACAATTGAACGTCAATACCGGCACTGGTACATCATATGTGTCGGGCGACGTCAGCGGTCAGTTGAATGTTAATGCCGGCGTTTCGCACGTGGCGACAGTTTCTCCGACTTTGAATCTGGGCAACCAAAGCATCAGCGGCGACCCTACCTACTATAACCAGGGCAATATTTTGATCACCGGCTCGGTCGGTGTGACTAACGGCGTCCCTCTGGCAATTGTTGCTTCAGGAAACATCACCAGTGATGGTGGCTCACTCAATACATCGGGACCGGACGGCGGTGAGCTGACCCTGATAGCTGGAGCCAGTTTCACCACCAATGATGGGACCACTATCGGCAGCACAATCAATCCTTATGGCCCGAACTGGGGCACGGTCTTGACTCTGACCAACACGTCCAACATCGGCGCCGGCTCGGCTACCGGTGGCTTGATCGACCTCACCGGCGGTCATGGCGGCGGCGCTCCTGTCAGCTTGATCTCCACGTTCGGGACTGCAGCCAATGGCAGTGGCGGCGACGTCAACATGATTGCTTATCTGGGCAGCGGCACCGGGTCGGGCACGATTACCTTGCCCCTCAACGTCGTAATCACAGCCAGCGGTCAGGGCACGGGTAATAACGGCAATGTCAACATCATTGCCGGCGGTGTGTCGTCTGGCTCGGCGATTCAAATGGGTAGTATCAGCTCCAGTGGCGGCACCAGCCATGGTTACTTCGATACCGGCAACGTCCTCATTGCTGCTGCTGAACCACAGGTTCTAGGTACAGTCAAGGGCACTGATACGTTCTATCCATTTCAGATTGTCAACGGTGCGACAATCGGCGGTTTCACACTCGGCCCGACGGGCTATGGCTCGGTCAACTTCGGCAATATAACGGCGCAAGGCACCCTGACTGAACAGGGCATCGGCAACTTCGTGCAAAGCGGTAGCATCAATATCGGTGGCAATGCCAGTCTGGGCAACACAGGGGCCTACTACCAATTCGCTGGCACCACCTTCAGTGCAGCCAATATTTCAATAACTGCATCCAACACGGCCGATTTCGAAGGCAAGATGACGGCGCAAAATATTGGTGTGCAAATGAACACCACCAGTGCCAATGTCTTTTTCTCGGCACCTGGCAGCGCCACTGCGTCGGTCAGTGCAGCCACATTGACCGTCAGTAATGCCGGCGTGGTCAATATTGGCGGCACCGTCAGTACCGCCATGACGTCGTCGTTCGACAATACGGTCAATATTTATCTGACCGGGACCGGTAATCTAGATGCTGGTGGCATCGTTCTCAATTCGCAGAATACCACTCAAATTGGCAACCAATTGGTGATTGCCAATCCCAATGGCTGGGGGCTCGCGGGTACAACGGTGGTATTGCCATTTTCTTCTCTTACGACTGTACCTGACGCTGGTGTCGGTGGCGGAGTCCAGCTCAATTTCACCACCCTTCAATACTTGAATCAAGCAACGACTCCGTTCTCGATCTATGCTAACGGACCAACCACTGGCGGTCTGATCTCGATTAACGCCAATACTCTGCTGCAGCAAACCATCGGTGCCACCGGCGGCAATCGATTTTTCCTGGAAGCGACTGGCGGGACGGCGGCAGGTGATGTCGGCGGCTCCGTCTTCTTCAGCGCCGGCGGTACTCTATTCGTAA
>CAJCHQ010000388.1 GCA_903970295.1 Bryobacterales bacterium | reverse complement strand
GTTGGACGACGGCATTGGCACCAGCTGCTCGCCTGAAATCCTCGGCGGTAAAGTCAGGGGAAAGGCTATAAGCAGTCATCAAATCGCGAATGCCACGAGCACTCGCACCGTCACGCAGGTCGGCTTCGGTGAAGCCGTCCTTGAGCCCATACCGGGACTTCAGCGACTGCACTTCCCAGGTTCCTGCCGCCTGCCCGATTTGCGCCTCTGAGAGCCCCTGCGACAGTGAATCCTGACCAGCAGCACCAGCGCTCGTGATAGAGAGCCCAATTATGATCGTAGCGATTGCTGCGATAGCCACCGTAATACGAGTCATTTTCTTGCCTTTTCGTTTCGTGTGTTTCCTAAAAAGTTATGCTATTGGCTCAGTTATTGTCGCGGCCGATACGCTTGTCTTCATCGCTGACTTTGTCGCCGATGCGGTTGCCGATGCTGGTTAGCCAACCCAGAAAGTGAAACAGGACAGCGCGTAGTGAAAAGAAAAAGTTCACCAGCATCGACACGAAAGCGCAAGAATAAGCCCAAATAATCGGCAGCAGAAAGCCTAAGGTGTCGAACAGCATGATGATTGTCAGAATGACACCGCCGAAAAAAATCATTGCTGCTAGGGCGGCGACGATCGTACTGACGAACAAAGCGACCCAGAATCCGGAGAACAACGCACTGAGAAGTCCCAGCCCGCCTCCGCAAATTGCTCCGAGTACCAAAAAGAGAACTTGAATTGAGCTTTCGTCGCTGTTGTCCCCCGAATCTTCGCTCGGTTTGGGATTGACGTCCCAAGGACGCATTTTCGGTTCGATGATGCGGACCCAAAACCAAGCGATATAGGCGAGTGGCAGGGCAATCAGCAGTCCGAGTAAACCTGTTGCACCTGTGCAGATGGAGCCGTAAAGCCCGGCCGCCATACCCCACGTTGCGGAGAACGTGCAGATGCGCAGGAGTTTGTTGAAGAAGTTCTTGTACAGCGCGGCACCGGTAACCCAGCCACCGAGTGCACCGAACACAGCGGCTAACAGCGTGAATCCGAAGAGCGACGACATGACGGACCTCCTTTATGAGTTGACATTTAAGGCTTCTAGCGAATGGACTTTAAGCTCAGACAACAAGCGCTTGAGCGCAAGCATGCGGTGACGGATCAACTGGTGATCGAGACGAGGCAAATATCTGAGCTGTTTGTTTGAGAACCTGAAAAGCTTTGGAAATAGAAGTACGAGTTGACCGTAGACGACGCGCGTATGCGGACACAACGAAATTTGCCGCTTTCTTATTGCACCGTGTGCTCGCCAGGTATCAATCTTGCGCGCATCTGCGACAGCCGGGTTGAAAAATAATTGGTTGATTCCGCTTGACTTGGCCCGCGCTTAAGATGTCTCAGTTGTTGCGTTTTGATAAGTTGTTCCGCTCAAAACCTTAAGGAGACAGGCGTTGGGAGCTTTCCCGCAGCTGTCGAGATTAAATTGGTGGTTACACATTGCGTTCTCAAGAGTGTGACGCGTAGTTTGACGTTGCAACAGTTTTCCAAAACAACAACAACTCACTAACCGGCAAAAATCATTTTCTTCCTAGGTTTAGTTCATTCGCTGTGCGACTGAATTAGGACCGGTTCAAATTTGGATCACTGGTTTTAGCAATCGCGACTTACCTACAAATTATTCAATCGCAGACGGGGACAGCTTTTTAGTCTGCTCTCGCTGCTTGTTCTGGATTTCCTGCTTGGTTCAGGATGAAAGGAGAAAAAATGCCGCGCATTTTCGTCTCTTGTCTTCAGAAAATGCAATCCCTGCCGCTGCCAGTTCTTGCGACCGATATGTTGATGCTCACCAAGCTTGCCGGTGCGAATCCTCTTGGACCAGGACCACGCGCTGTCGATCAAGCATTGGGTGGGCTGTTGACTGAACTGATTGCGAGGAATTCTTTTGGCGGAGAATTGGGTCGATACATAGAGGCTGATTTGAAGAAGAGTCAGACTCGAAAACTCCAAGGACATGTTGCGCTCATGGGGCTCGGTGAACGCACCTGTTTCGACGATCTGGCTTTGCGCCTGGTTTTTAAATTGTTTTTGACCCAGGCTCTAAGGCACCGCATTCGCCACGCTTTCATACCGATTGTGATTCGTGGTTTGCCGCGTGGCAGACTGACTTATGGCCAAGCCGGACAAGCTTTGCGATTGGCATTGGCAGATCTCTCGGACAAAGTACAACGCTCATCGCTCGAAGAAATCGAAGTCGTTGTGCGCACACCACAAGCCGGTCAGCGTTTGTCTCGCGCTCTGATCGCCTGATCGGGCAAGCGATATTTGTTAGACCAAAAAATGTGGGTCGCCTAGTCAGGTAACTTATGGCTCGGGAGGCGGTGGCGCCAAAAGCGGCATCGTCTCCCGTTCCTAATAAAGGGCGGTTCACGAGGGTTTTCGTTTTGACGCTTTATGCTCCGCCAATTTCTCGGTTCCAGCATCGGCATGGCAATTTTGTTCTATTTTTTTGTTGATATAAATGCTATTTACAAACATTTTTCGCTAAGTAAATTCCTCAAAATGTGGGGAGAGTCTGAGG
>CAJCHQ010000387.1 GCA_903970295.1 Bryobacterales bacterium | reverse complement strand
CACTGAGCACGACCGTCTGGCACTGAGCACGACCGTCTGGCACTGAGCACGACCGTCTCCAACTTTGCTTTGAGGAGGACCGACGCAGTCGGTCCTTTTCGCTTGGCATTTTGTTTCCGGCTAAAAAGGATGCGAGAATGTATAGCCCAAGTATGCCGCTTCTAAAGAGGAAGATTTATGCCTATTCATCACTCGCGTGCCGAAGAGCAGATGCTCAATTACTTGCGGGAGCAGAATCCTGAAAACTTGATGGGGCAGTTGAAGCCGAAGCATCACAAGTCTCCGCCTCGAGTTCCGGGTGGCACGCGCGTAAACGATGAAGCTTTGAACCAGCGTTGGGACTTACTGGGAACGTCGGAAGCGAATCGTAACCAGCTCTTGGATCCGCAATCTCTGGCGGACCGCGAGCTCTTTCGCAAGAATATCGAAAACTTTATTGGCACGGTTAAAGTGCCGATTGGCTTGGTCGGACCGCTGAGAGTCAATGGTCTTTTTGCCCAGGGTGATTTTTATCTTCCGTTGGCTACGACCGAGGCGGCGCTGGTCGCATCTTACAATCGTGGCGCTCAATTGATCACCGAAGCTGGCGGCTGCAGCGCTGCTCTGGTCAGCGAAGGTGTGAGCCGAGCGCCATGTTTTGCTTTCCGGAACATGGAGGAAAGCGGCACTTTCATGGCCTGGATTCTCGGGCAGCTGGAGAATTTCGAGCGCGTCGCGTCCACGACGACCAGTCACGGAAAGCTGGTCGACATGCGACTGACGGTTGAAGGTAATCATATTTTTGTCAATTTCGAATACAACACTGGCGATGCCTCCGGCCAAAATATGGTGACGATCGCGACCGAGGCGATCCTGGCTTACATCGATGAGAACAGCCCGATCAAACCTCAGCACGCTTTCATCGAGTCGAATATGTCTGGCGATAAGAAAGCGAATGCTCTTGCTTTTACTTCGGTCCGCGGTAAAAAAGTGACAGCGGAAGTATTGATTCCCGGCGACCTGATCAAAAAGCGATTGCACACCACACCTCAAGCGATGGAGCAGCACTATCGCATCGGTGCCATGGGCAGCTCGTTGATTGGCAGTTTCGGCGTGCAAGGGCATTACGCAAATGGTTTGACGGCGCTTTTCATGGCTTGCGGTCAAGATGTTGCCTGTGTCGCCGAATCCGCTGTTGGCGTTTCGAGATTGGAAGTGACTGACAAAAACGAACTCTATGCGTCGGTGACGATGCCCAATCTCATGGTTGGCACTGTTGGTGGTGGCACGGGTCTGCCCAGTCAAAAAGCATGCCTCGAGATCATGGGGCTGCACGGGGCAGGCAAGGCGAGAGCGCTGGCGGAAGTTGTGACGGCACTCGTTCTGGGCGGTGAGCTTTCGATTAACGGCGCCATGTCCTGTGGCGAATTTACAAGAGCACATCAACGTCTAGCTCGCGGTAGGCAACAGCAATTGGCAGGCAGCACCGTTGAATAGCGCAGCCAGGGCTATGGTCGCGAAAGGATCTCTGCTTCAGTCGTTCCCTGTCTGGTAGCTGCAAGTGAATGAAGATCCTGGTGACCGGCGATGAATGAACACCCGAGTGCTGGCAAGCAACCGCTCGTTTTCGGCACCGAGAGTTACGACTATCTGGTCAACAGGATTTGCGAGTGCGACGGATTCCAGACGGGTCGGCTGGAGCGGGTGCTTTTTCCGGACGGCGAACGCTATATGCGCATCCTCGACAACGTCGATTATCGTGACGTTGTATTGGTCGGGGGCACTGTATCTGATGCCGATACTTTGGAAATATTTGATCTAGCGTGCGCGCTTGTAAAATATGGCGCCCAATCGCTGACCATGGTCATTCCTTACTTCGGCTATTCGACGATGGAACGAGCCGTTAAGGATGGAGAAATCGTCACCGCTAAAAATCGAGCACGACTGTTGTCGTCTGTGCCGCCGGCAAAATTCGGCAATCGGCTGGTCTTTCTGGATTTGCATGCCGACGGTTTGCCCGAATATTTCGAGGGTGAGGTGACGACGACGCATTTGCATGCTCGGACATTCGTTAAGAAAGCGGCCGGTCAACTGTGCCAGGGTGCTTTTGTTCTG
>CAJCHQ010000386.1 GCA_903970295.1 Bryobacterales bacterium | reverse complement strand
CTCGCTTTCCACGCTGGCAAAATTGATCCGATCAGTCCGCCGAGCGCTGCCAATGCCGCGCAAATTACAGCAGTTGAAATGGTTTCACTCAGGAGCGGCCATGCGAATTCGACGTGCAGCGTCTCCAGGTAATAAACTAATGATCGTTGAAATATAAGTAAGAAGGCGCTGCCAAAGAAAATTCCGCAGAGACCACCGCTGCCTGTGGCGAATACCGATTCTGCGATCAACATGCTCATTACGTGAATTTTTCGCGAACCGATTGCTCGGAGCAGACCGATTTCTCGCCGGCGCTCGCTGATGATCGCACTAAATAGAAGGGTGATCAGAATGTACAACCCGATTAGCATCAGGACCGCGAAGCCTACCATGCCGCCTAACAATGCAGTTGTAGTTTGCCTGGTGGCTGTGACGATGCGGGCACCGGCGATCACCTTCAATCCAGAAATTTGGGCGATGGAAAAGCGAACTTGTTCCGGAGTTGCGCCCGATTTCAATTGCACGAGAACTGCCGACATTTTTGCACGGTCGAAACGTATTGACGAGTCGCTGTTGTCATCTTGTTTGGCTAGTATGTTCTCTACTGTGTCGTATGTCGCAAATAGCGAATCATCTAAGGGTCCGACGCCGCTACGTCCTAGCTTCGCGTAGACGGGAGAAGGAACGCCGCAGGGCGAGACTTCATCATCAAGCGCTTCTGGGCGCCGTCCACCGCTAATCAAATCGCCGGTTTGCATTGCTCTAGATAGGTGCTGCACTATCCACGGTGTGATCGTAAAGTCGGCTTTGGGATCGAATGCGATCAGATTGATTTTATGCTCCGGCATTCCCGCCATGAAGGGTACTTGATAGATTGTTTGTGGTGCGACCTGCGCCACTCCATCTAGATTTTTAATGGCATTGAATTGATTCGCGTCGAGAGTGGCGTTGGTGGGCTGAACGGTCAGCAGCGAACTCGTAATATTAACCATCGCGTTTTGTGGCACGACTACTAAATCTGCACCCATACGGGCAAAGCTCTGTTGCATACTAGCTTCGATTCCACGCATAACGGTGAATGCGGCAAAAACCGCGCCCGTCGCCAGCGCGACCGCGAATACCAGCATGATAGTGCGAGTTGGCCGCCGCAGCAAATTCTGGAAGGCTAGCGAACTGAATAGCCACACAGATTGCGTCCGGTTGCCAGCCGTGGTGCTGCTTTCTAGGCGCCAGAAATCAGTTTGTTGCACCACGAATTCCTATAGCGTTGTGCAACGACTGTTTTTCATCTGCTCGGCTTTTGTGGGAACTACCACGCTGTCGTGATGTCCACCAAAGTTCGGCATGTAGCCTACGGGCTCGAGGGTGTCTTGAGTGAAAATGAAGACACCACTTTCTAAACGTTGAAACCCGCTGAAGATCTGAAATACATATTTCCCGTCATAGGTCACAGACATTGTTTGGCAGTCGGGTCCTATGTTGGGAAACTTCTTGATGATCTTCCATGATGTGGTGTCGACAACACAGCAACCACTTTTTGCAGGATATCGGTGTAGCACTGACACGAACATCTTGCTTCCATCAATTGAGTATGCCAGATGAAAAGGACTAGGACTTTCGATATTGGGTGCCCAATCGGGATCTCTGACGAATGTGATGCGTTTCCAATCTCGAGGATCGGGTGCTGCAGTATCGAAGATTGCCATGTTATTCTGCTTGATGTTATTCATCATTGCGTAGTTTCTTCCGCTGGGCGAAAAGCCAGCTTCATGTCCGACGCATTTCACATCGTCAAATTTGACTTCCCACGTATCAGGGTTGGAGCAGACTTTCTTAACTGGGAGATTGTCGGCCGACCCTTCTGGGTTATGCAAACAACAGATTGGTTCCCAATTTTGACGGTCCACGATCACTGATGCGGATAGCATGCGCACAATCAACGCTGAGTAGCGATTGCCGGGGTGATGGACTACGGCATCTAGTCCTGTCAAGCCGCGCTCGCTGTTCTTTGAGCTGCCCGGTAGCTGTCCTGTATAAACGAGATACTCCGCCATAGGCACCATTTCCCAATCGATTTTATTGCCCCTTACGCCTTGCAGATCAAACTTTCCAATTTCTTTCGGTTGGACCAATTTTTCTATACGAAGAGTGCCGCCTTTGCTCCAGTTTTCTTCTAAATTTCCAGTGCCTTCATTTGGTATCCAGTCTGCTCTGAACGCAGCCATCACTTGAGTGTTTTCGCTGTCTTTAGGTCTGTTAAAAAAGGCGCAGATGTCTTTCTGCCCGTCTGCACCGGCGAACCCTTTGGCGTCGGGAAAGATCGTCGTGTGAACTCCAAGTCCCATACCGGTGGTCTGCGATATATCTTCGGCCAAACTCATCGATTTCCCGTCATATTTGACCCGGTAGATGTGGTTGCCTTGCCCCCACTTATCCAGCAGTCCATGCTTTTCAATATCGGTCGGGATGCCATAAATAAGAACGTTCTTCCCACCCTGAGTTGAATTGACGAATTCAAATTCTTTATACGGATCAGGTGACGGATATGCCGCTAGGTGATGTGAAATCGGACATGCATCACCATAGTTCCAATAGCTAATCCACGCCATCGTTTTTCCAGAGTCCATGTCGACAGCATGTGTGCCACCACCCAGTTTTTGCGGGGTCAAATAGACATAGCGTCCTAAATTGTCAATCGATTTCTTAAACTTGTCCGCGTTGATGATCATCTCTTTCGGAAGAATGGACGAAGCCAATTTCTTCACTGTTTTCGACGACATAGCAAAGCCAAACATGTGATCTATCGCGACGCCAGTCGCCCCTGCAGCGCCCGCAGTCATCAGGTCTCTGCGCGTGACCATCTGTCCAGTCAACAACTGATAAAGTTTGAACTTCATCACTCTATGCACGGGAAATTTCTGCATCGGATATTTATCCATAAATAAATCACCCCAGTTGTTGATGTGTTAATGCGAGAAGCGGATTTCGTGTCGAGTAAAAAATTGAGAATTTGATATACCTCGGAAGTTGTTCCCGAAATTAACGGCATAATCGCGAGTGATTCTTTCTACGATTTTGGGCACGCCATTTTGCAATTCGCTGCAGAAAGTTAGAGCTGGCGGAAGCGAGCGTCCCTTTGATATTTCAATGTAGTAAAATAGACGTATCCGGCCGAAGGTGCGTATGCCGAACAAGAAATCTGAATGGACAGGTGTCGCTGCTGCTGTAGCGATTGCTTGCCTGGTTGCCGGTCGCTTCTTCGGCTTCAATGCAATGATGCGCAAGGTGCCATCTATTCAAAACACGACTCCATCAGAGATGAGTGCAGCGGGAGTTTCGAGCGGTGCCGTGCACGGATTTATGGGCGCCACCTGCGGTGTGCCCAATTCAACAGGTGGTCCTGGTGGTCCGGGAGTGTCTAGTGCACCTCTACTCGTCGTACCGGCCGCAAGCGGTGCTCCAGGTGCCACAGGGGCTGGCGGTCCGTTGCCGACTAGTCCAGTTAATGCTATTCCTGAAGGACGTGTCGCACCGAGCGGCCCGGGCAGACCGTTGCACTACTGATACTGCGGAATGATTTTTGTAGAGAACCATAGCCTGGGCGTATTCTGTTTCACCACCGGCGAAAGACGGACCCGCGTGCAAGGCCAGCAGCGCAACAGTTGTGATGACTGTCAGGCTCCGCCTAAAATTTGTTTTCTTTTGCAACTTCGATTAATTTCCTGAGCTTAGAACTTCTTCTGGATCCGGCAAACGGGTAACCAGTTCGTCGAATCGAATATCGTTATAAGTGTATTGAGTGACGAAGCGATTGGCCTTGTATTCGACTTTCGTTGGCGGTGCTATTCCTTTTTCTGAGAGCTGCGCCATCAGATCGGTATTCGCTAAAAGTGCTTCAATATCTCGACGCATTTCTTCCGCTGATGATGACTGATCCAGGCGGAGTCGAATTAGAGCCGAATCCTGTTTGGAAATCCACAGGTGGTGGTCGCCGCTTTTGAAAAGCGAGCCTTGCAAAAGGTGGCAATCGATGCCATTGCAATTTTCGTCTCTTAAAAACTCGAGTTCCGTCAGGCGCAATAGAGTCTGGGTTTGCTCACGTAGCCTCTCGATCAACAAAGCCGGCACTATATCAGCCGCGCCAGCAGAACACCCCGTAGCCCCAGCGATGGCGGAAGGCAGATTTTCCTTGGTCTCGACTCCCCAACGATAACGCGTTCGGGTTTCTTCCTTGAGCGACCAGAGTACCGAGAAGCCTTCGGACTTTCCGCGTCTCGGTCCGTAATCTTGCCATTCGAAGCTAAAGTAATCCGGTCTTTCAAAACGAGTTTTGAATTGTAGGTGCTCAATTTGTCCTTTTACATCGTCAAATTCGACTTCTCCCTCATCGCAATAACTGCGACAGAGTGCGTATTTTTCGGCGAGGTTATTGAGGATTTGAGTGGCATCCATTTTTAATCTGACCTATTCTCTCTGAAGGACCGTGAAGGCAACCTTGTGACTCGCACACTGCTGGCTTGCCCTCCGGCGGTGATTTGCTAGACTAGCACAGCAATGAGAGCCGCGATCAGCCAAAAAATTTCGGGGGTATACCTCGATTGCTGGATTTTTTTAAACCTGGAAAGTAGCAATATTAGGTCGTCGGAAGGAAATCGGAGCAAGGTCATGGAATTCTCAAATTGGCAAATTGAAGAGTTGAAAGCGCTGGCACACGTCTACATCAAGCACAGACAGCCTCATAAGGCGCAGGCTCTGCGAAGCGAACTGGGCAGACGCCTCGAACAAAATCATGACGAGCACGTGAGAATCCTGGTCGACCAGTTAGAGTGCGGCACTGTATTGAGCTTGACCGACCGTATTTTTCAACGCCTCAAAAAGTTGGCATAGTTCTTCTTTCAGAGATATGGACTGAGTGGCTGGACCGAGCGGTCCAGCCCTTCGTTTATGGTTGTGCGCTGCAGACAAGCTCGAACTAAGGCGCCGCAGCCGGGAACTAATAACAGTTACAACCTATCTCAGCTGATTCTACATCCAGACAACTGTGGGTCTGTGACAGAGAGCATGCTGAAGCCCCTGCGAAGGAATCCTATGAACCCTGAAGGAGATTTGGCCGGACCACAATTTACCAGAGATTTGAGGCGCAGGATGGTCAAGCCTTCTGGCATTCCAGATGGTTTCTCCAGTGCCTACACATCCGTGCGCGGTTATGAAGTGCATGCACTCATTGGGTCAAGCGTAGCTGGCAACGTCGCGGACAATGGCGCCAATGGCGATCACGCGCAAATCGTAATGATCCATGGCGCTCTTGCCTCTCGGCGATATTTATTGCCTACTGCTGAATTGCTTTCGCAGGCTCTTCAAGTGTTCGTACCTGAAATGCCCGGGCATGGTGCCAGTTCGCGACCTCCGCATGCACTTGCAGTTGAGGAGCAAGCCGAAGTCCTGTACGAATGGTTTCGCAAGAACGGGCTGGTTAGGACACATATTTTTGCCAATTCCTATGGATGCCAGGTCGCGGCACAGCTCGTTGCAACTCATCCTGAAATTGTGCAACGACTCATTCTCACTGGGCCAACATGCGACCCATCCGCACCCACTCTGATAGAGCAGGCCTATCGACTCTACAAAGACGGCCATGCTGAGCCGCAAGGTGCACAAGGACAGCTATTCGCTGACCTGTCAGACATGAGTGTGCCGATCGCCTTCGAGACTGCTCATAGAATGATCCGAGACGACATCATGCCTAAGCTCGACAGGATAGATTGCCCGACTTTGGTTTTGCGTGGCGAGAAAGATCCGATTGCGCCTCAACTATGGACGGAGAAGGTGGCACGCCGCCTGGCGAATTCGCGATTTTGTGTGATACCGGCAGCACCGCATTGCGTCAATTACGCGACACCTAAACAACTGACAACGATCATCACTGAGTTTTTGAGCGAAACGTAAGCACGTCAAGCGATTTATTCCGATTCTACTTCATCGTTTTAATCTCGGAACCAAAATTCAACGCCCCCGTCTCCGGCTGGACGCGGAGGTAAACAATCGCATGAAAAAAGAAGAAGAAGAGCAACCGGAGATCGATTACATGCATCCAAACGGGGTGCCACCGATCAGCGAAAAGCAAAGAAAGATCAACGAAGAAGAGCAGAAAAAGCCTGTGTCACAGCAGTCGATCGATGAAGCCGATGGGCACCACGTTTGCACCAGCGAATGTCTTGGCAGTCACTCGAAACGACAGAGCGCCACATCTGGCTGACGGTGCTATGAGCGCACGGCGGAAAACTCGTCTCTAGTTGAGCGAGCTCCATGAGAGTGTTTCCCGCGTATAGCAAACGGAAATTATAGAAGGGTCGCGTGCAGTCACGTACAATTCGAAACCAATAGGAGAAGTGAAAAAGTTATGAGTACAGAATGCGTAGACAAATTGAATGGACTTTTGAAAGGTGAGTTGTCGGCAGTTGAGACTTACCGGCAAGCTCTCGAAAAAGTTAAAGATCCTGCTATAAAAGAAGATCTTAAGAATTGTCATATCTGCCATAGTGGCAGAGTCGACACTCTTGTACAGAAGGTCAAAGAGCTTGGTGGAAGTCCTGTTGCGGACTCCGGAGCCTGGGGCGCTTTCGTGAAGTTGATTGAGGGCGGTGCCACTGCCCTTGGTGACAAAGCTTCAGTCGCGGTTCTGGAAGAAGGCGAAGACAAAGGAATGGCGGACTACAAGAAACTAATAGCCGACAATGACCCCAACGTTCAAGCGATCGCCAGCGCTTTGATGCCTAAGCAAGAAGGCACACACGCAAAGATGAGAGATTTGAAGCACTCCCTTAACTAACAATTGTGTTTGTGTAAGTAATTATGCGGCAGCAGACCGACTCCTACCGGTCTGCTTTCGTTTGATATCGGTAATTTGGTTCTCTTCTCTATGTTTGATATGCTTCTTCATCGATAAAACCCGAGGAAGCAATGAGTTCCAAATCCCAAGACGTCAGCAAGTCAGCGAATGCCAAACATGCTCTTATAGTAGGCGTGACCGGCATTACTGGTCATAATTTGGCTAGTCAGCTCATTAAAAGTGGCTGGCAGGTTACCGGCATTTCCCGCCGACCGCCGACCGACTTGCCTCGAGTGCAACCGTTATCTGTTGACGTAACCAAAAAGTCCGCAACGGCTGATGCATTGAAATCAGTGAAACCGAGCCACGTGTTTTTTTGTAGCTGGTTGCGGCAGGCCACTGAGACGGAAAATTGTCGAGTCAACGGAGAGATGCTCGGTAACGTGCTGGATGGACTGGCGGCCGGGGGTGGCAAACCTGCCCACGTCGCACTGGTCACGGGACTGAAGCACTATCTCGGGCCATTCGAGGCATATGCCAAAGCTAAACCAGAAACTCCGTTCCGAGAGGATCAGCCGCGCCTTCCTTACGAAAATTTTTACTACACTCAAGAAGATATTTTGTTTGATCGAGCCTCGCGTCAAGGTTTCACCTGGTCGGTACATCGACCGCACACTGTGATCGGCTGGGCCATCGGTAATGCTATGAATATGGGCGTAACGCTTGCTGTTTACGCGAGCATCTGCAAGGAGACAGGTCGTCCATTCGTCTTTCCGGGATCATTGCAGCAATATGAGGCCGTCACTGATGTCACCGACGCCCGCATTCTAGCGCATCATTTGGAGTGGGCCGCCACTTCGCCTGCGGCGGCTAATCAAGCGCTGAATATTGTTAATGGCGATCTGTTTCGTTGGCGCAGACTGTGGCGCGTCGTCGCGCAGGGTCTAGGAGTCGAGCCAGGGGAATATCCGGGACATCCGACTGTTCTTGAAACAGCGATGGCTGACGCCGCACCGATCTGGGATCGAATTGTGGCAAAGCATAACCTCGTCAAAAACGATATCTCGACTCTTTCTTCATGGTGGCATACGGACGCTGATCTTGGACGCACCATGGAGACATTCACCGACATGTCCAAAAGTCGTCGTCTCGGGTTTCTCGAATATCAAGAAACTGACAGATCGTTTTTAGATTTATTCGAGCGGCTTCGGGCTGATAGGATCATTCCGGCCGTTTAGTGTCGCACTGGAGTTAAGGTTAATACCGGTTCTGAGGTGGATATTGCGGTATCTGTCGTTGTTGTTGTTGTTGTTGCAACTCCCAGCATGGCACCATTTTCGTCGCTGTATGTGGATATGGCTGCCACCGGTTGGGGGGCTCGGACACAACTGCGGGGCAGAGTGGTTCACGATGAACCGGAGGTGGTACTACAGGCGGTGGTCCGAAATTGAGGTATACGCCACCACCGCGGTGACCACCACCAATAACAAGCTGAGCATCGATTATGTCGTTCGCTGAACCGCCAGTTGCAGCGTTTCCGTCCAGCGTCGGATTCCCTTTTAGACGCAGCCCATGAATTTCGGACATTGCCGCCGAGCTTGCATCTGGAGTTGCACCAGTCGGAGTTTTGGTCGCTTCGAATTTCTCGAACGTAATCGTCATATGTCATCACCTGTGGCGGAAAGAACTTCACCTTGAGTTCATGCTATGGTTGCAAGCTGACATCTGTTTGACATGCTGTGCGGGAAATACGAGTGTGCGATGCCTAAGACGAACTAATTCCGTCGGCGTGCCCGTGTCTGCATGCTCATGCAGATCTAGGTCGTGCGGGCCATATGTCAGATCTGGGGTTGCAGCTTGTTTGACAGGGCGGTGAGGTTAGCAATTCGATAGAAAATTCTGGCGCCCACACAGGCATCCCATTCATCTTCGCCTGGAGCAACTTCGTTCAAATCGAAGCCGATGATCTTCCTGCCGCTAGATACTACTTCACGAATGAGGAAGATCGATTGCTCGAATTCCAGCCCACCTGGTACAGGTGTGCCGGTATTGGGACAAAGTTTTGGATCTAATCCATCCACATCAAAACTGACATAGACTTGTTCCGGCAGCTTCTGCACAATTGAACGGCAAATTGTTCGCCATGAATCGCCATCGAATTGCCTTGCTTTCAGTTCGCGGTCGGTGAACATAACGATGCGACCATCAGATTCGTGTACTAAGGCCACTTCATCTTCGCAGTAGTCACGAATACCAACTTGCACTAACTTGATCACGTTTGGCAATTTCATAACGTTGAACATTATCGACGCGTGCGAAAATTCAAAACCTTCATAGGCGTTTCGCAAATCAGCATGTGCATCAAAGTGCAGAATGCCAAATTCACTGCGCTCGGCCAATTCTTGAATAAGACCAAGTGGCGTGCTGTGATCGCCGCCGATTGCGTAAACTAATTTGCCTTGCTCTAAAAAGTGTTTCGCTCTTTCGCGTACAAATGCATTCATGATTTTGCATTTGGCATTTATACGATCGAGTAATTCCGGTTGGCTGCTACCAGATTCAAGATTCGATAGATGTATCTCCACGTCTTTTCGGGTCTGATCGTTCAAAGCCAATAAATCGGCTGGCATTTCGTCTATTGCCAGCCCGAGTTTCCAGGCATCTGGAACATCCGGATCGAAAAGATCTACCTGCCGTGAGGCCCGTAAGATCGCCTGGGGGCCCTTAGCGGTTCCCTGCCGGTAAGAAACTGTGGCTTCCCAGGGTATCGGAATGATTACTTGCTGCGCAGTTTTAGTAGTAAAAGGCAGGCCGTAGATGCCCTCGCCGAATGCGACAGCGTTTGGATCGAAAACATCAGTTTTTAGCTCGGTGGTCATGGCCATTCTCCATCATTTGCCTTTTCTTCACGCCACCGGAAATCCACGATCGCGCATGAGCGCATTCGTGTCTACATCGCGACCACGGAAATTGCGGAAAGCAACATCGGGTGCGACCGAATTGCCAACACTGAATATGGTGTCACGGAAACGATCGCAAGTGGCTCTGTCGTAGAGTCCCCCAGCTTCGACGAAAGCCTCAGCCGCATCGGCTGACATCGTATCGGCCCAGATGTAAACGTAATATCCTGCCGAGTATCCGTCATCGGCGAAGATGTGTCCGAAACCAGTCGGACGGTGCCGCATGATCACTTCTTTGGGACAACCGATTTCCGCCATCGTTACGCGCTCGAATTCATCTGGATCGATAGTCTTATCTGGAGTCGCTGCCAGATGGATCTTCATATCGTAAATTGCAGATGCTAGATACTCCACAGTCGAGAATCCCTGATTGAACGTCTTCGACTTTTTGATCTTCGCAACCAGTGCTTCTGGAATGGGCTTGCCTGTTTTGTAATGCACTGCGAATTTGTTCAGCACTTCGTTCGTCATAATCCAGCGTTCGTTGACCTGGCTTGGGAATTCGACGAAGTCACGCTTCACATTGGTGCCAGCAAGCGATGGATAATTGACGTTGGATTGCAGACCGTGCAATGCGTGGCCGAATTCGTGGAACATCGTTGTTGCATCGTCCCATGATATGAGAACGGGCTCTCCCGGCTTTCCCTTTACAAAATTAGCATTGTTCGAAACTATCGGGGTGACGATGCCGCGGAATTTTTCTTGTGTGCAGTATTCATTCATCCAGGCACCCGAGGTTTTACCGTCGCGCGCGTATGGATCGAAATACCATAAGCCAATTTGCTTGCCACCACGTCTAACTTCGTAAACGGTGATGTCTGGCTGCACGACTGGCACATCCTCGACCTTGACCATTTCTAAGCCGTAAACTTTGTTCGCCGCCCAGAACATTCCCTCGCGAATTTTATCGAGTTGCAAATACTCTTTCACTTCGTTTTGATCGATGTCATATTTTTCTTTGCGAACTTTTTCAGCGTAATAGCGATAATCCCAGGGTTCGATTGTAATCTTGGTGTCTTCCTTATCAGCAATCGCTTGCATGTCGGCAACTTCTGCGTGCACTCGACCAACCGCGGCTTTCCAAACTCTGAGCATCAGTTTCATTGCCGCGTCAGGGGTCTTAGCCATGTTGTCGGCTAGAATCCAGTCAGCATGTGTCGGGTAACCAAGAATTCTCGCCCGCTCGGCGCGCAGCTTTAAGATCTCGCCGATCGTCGCTTTGTTGTCGTGGGAGTCGTTGTTGTCCCCTCGGCGCGTCCACATGTGCCAGCCTTTTTCGCGCAGATCCCGGCGGGAAGAGAAGGTCAAGAACGGTTCCATCGACGAGCGAGTATTCGCAATTGCCCATTTGCCTTTCATGCCTTTCGCTTCTGCCTGGGCTGCGGCTGCCGCTTTCAGACTATCTGAAAGTCCGGCCAAATCCGTTTCGTTTTCGAGTACCAGATTATAGTTTTCTTCATCGGCAAGCATGTTGTGGCGGAAGGTCGTGAAGAGAGAAGCTATTTTTTCGTTGATTTCTCGCAAACGTTTCTTTTTTTCGGCATCCAGTCCGGCACCCTGACGCGAAAATTCCGTGTAGAAAACTTCGGTCAAGCGCTGCTGTTCCGATGTCAGTCCACTTGTTGTGCGCGCTTCGAAAACGGTTTTGAGACGCTGAAAGAGTGGGTCATTCTGAATTACTTCATCATCGAATTTCGCCATCAACGGCTTCATTTCAGTTTCAATCGCTTGCATCTTTTTATCGTTCATCGTCGATGTGTAGATGTCGAAAAAGCGATTCGTTCGATTGTAAGGACGCCCGCAGTCCTCGAAGGCCGCTACGCTATTTTCGAAGGTCGGCTTGTCGGGCAGGCTGGTAATTGTCAAAATTTCAGCACGCTTGAGATCCATACCCTTCAGCAAAGCTGGTTTCAACTCTTCAATTTTCACCAGATCGAAACGCGGAATACCGTTGTGCGGACCTTTCCAGGGATCGAGCAAAGGACCGAGGGATACCGTCTCAGCCAGTGACTGTTTAAGGCTCACAAGAAAACCTCCATCGAGTGCCATAAGCGCCATTGCGCCTTTCAGGAACGTCCTTCTTTTCATCGATCCTCGCAATTTAATGGCAGAGCTAATTCCCGTTGAAAATTCCCCTGAAGCCCAACGGGCCCAGGAGTGCTTTCGCCTGCCAGAGGGGATAACTGGGGTGCAAGGATTCGAACCTCGGAATACCTGGACCAGAACCAGGCGCCTTACCGCTTGGCGACACCCCAAAACGTATGTCCCTAAGGCAAGTCTATTGAATATGTTATCCATCTGTCAACGGTGGTCGAACCCTAACTGAGCCTTCTTGTCCTCTAGATTCGACGGTTCGGCTTTGCCGGCGCTCCTATCTTTTGGTTTGCGTCGGATGTAGATAACTCGCTCGATTGTGGCATGTGGAGTATCGTCTTTATCAACCAGAGTTACTGTAAAAGTCTTTTCCATTTTCTTGCTGTTATTCAGAGCCTCTCTTATGTCGTCGAGATCCTGGTCTGTGATTGTGAAGGTCGCATAAAGCGTGCCTTTGCCAGGCTTGATAAATTTGATCGAGGCGGCTTTGTCTACCACTATAAATTCCGGGCCTAATATCTTGATTAACATGATCATGTAGATTGGATCTGTCGCTGCGAACATACTGCCACCAAATATAGTGCCGAGGTAGTTTTTCGTCAGCCAATTGAATGTAAGTTCGATTTTGGCTTCTTTCCAATCGGAAGCGATGAATAGCACTTTGGCGCCGTTCGCCCGATAGCACGGGAAGATGTTGAATAGAAACCGCTGATGGCGTGTTTCTTTCGACTCTCTTGATTCATATGAGTTACTTATTGTGTTCATCTAGCCCTGTCCCCCCAATTGCAGGACGATTGTACATTCAATCCACAGACTACTCCCGCTACCGACTCAGCAATGAGGGGGCACATGACAGAGTCTGCTTCCAGGTCTCGAAAATGCCTATCCGTCAGGTTAAACGAATTTGCAACAACTTTCACCGAAGAATAGAGTAAGTTGCTGTTAAGTCCGTGGCGCTGCATAGGCTTCCGAAGTTTATGGTCAATCATACCGAGCAAACAACACGATCGAAGACATTACAGGCATCCGCAGACTCGAGTGCGCATCCGGCTGAAGCCGGCTCGGCACAAACGTCTTCAAGTAGTTTAATTGGTGAGTATATGGCTGACACCATGCTATCCCAAGGCGGCAAAGTCAAAGCCGGAGCTCCGCAGCAAGCCTGGACGGTGGCCGTGGATCTTGCTGTAGTCATGGATGACAGCGGCGCTCGCGGAATGTTGGGCGCACAAGACAAAGAGAAACTGCTCGAAGAGCTTGCAAAGACGGTACTGTTTCCGCGCCTGTCACTCATAGCTCTCAAGGCACCGCTTTAGACCTCCAGCATTTGATTAGCTATGCCACCAGCGCCGAACCTTCCAGTAAAATCGCCCTGGCAATGAACGTTCACGGCGGAGGAGATGGTGGTGCTTCCGGTGGATCTCATGCGCTCAAAAATGGTCACGCGAACGTTGAAGATCTCGTTAACGGTATCAGAACAGGGCTGTCTGGCTCTACCCACGCAAAGCTGGACATGCTGGATCTGGATAGTTGTTTGATGGGTCAAATGGGTGTGGCCAACAAAGTGGCGGCCGTCACCGATCATGCTGTTCTATCGGAACTTCGAGAACAGGCGGTTGAGACGACCAAGCGCGGGCCGAGTGTGGATGCTCAGAATCTCAATTCCTGGAT
>CAJCHQ010000385.1 GCA_903970295.1 Bryobacterales bacterium | reverse complement strand
CATGAACTACAAGTGCGTCGGTCAATCGGCCAATTTTATTGCTGATCTGGCGGGGATCAATGTGCCGCCAGACACTAAAATTCTTCTCTGCCCGCTGGAGGGCGATATTCGCCACCATAAACTGGCAGTCGAAAAGCTGATGCCGGTTTTGGGTTATGTCATTGTCGATTCGACCGAAGATGGCATCAACCGCGCTCTCGACGTCAACTACGCCGGCGGCACCGGTCACACCGCAGGCATTTTTTCCGAGGATGACGATGTCGTCGAACGATTTTCGACGGCGATCAATGCCGGTCGCATTATTGTCAATTCGCCCTGCTGCATTGGCGGACTGGGTGGTGTTTACAATAATCTGCCCACGACACTTTCTTTCGGTTGCGGTACCGGTGGTGCTAACAATACCAGCGACAACGTCGGCATCAAAAATCTGCTTAATTACAAGCGCGTTGCTAAGCGCACTAACTTTACTCTTTCTTTCACGACCACAAAAAATATCTACATAAACCCGGGCAGCCTTGACCATCTGCGCAGTTTGAAAATGAAGTCGGTGGTGATTGTCACTTCGCGTTCGTCGGCTAAGCGGGGACATCTGGCTATGGTCACAGAACGCTTGCCTCAAGACTGCACAGTCTCTGTTTTTAGCGATATAGGGGCCGAGCCCGATTTTTCCACGGTTGAAAAAGCTCTTGTCACAATGCGTCAGAGCAGTCCTGACACGATTATCGCCTTAGGTGGCGGCAGCGTTCTCGATGCGGCCAAAATCATTCGCCTCTTCTATGACTACCCTGAATTGAAAATGAGCGAAGTCGCTTTGAGCTTTCTCGATTTTCGTCACCGCATGGCTGAATTCCCGCAAAAGGTGCACACTCAATTAGTGGCAGTGCCGACTACGTCCGGTACAGGCTCGGAAGTGACACCGTTCGCCGTCCTCAAAGACAACGAGAATCAGCGTAAATTGTCACTGGTCGATGAATGTTTGTTGCCCAATTTCGCCATCATCGATGCTAATTTGACCAAGAGTTTGCCTCCAGCGCTCACTACCGATACAGCCTTTGATTCACTCACGCACGCACTCGAATCACTGGTCTCAACTTTTGCTTCCGATTACACAGACGGTCTGGCTCTGGAGGCTATGCGTCTGATTTTCGAGGCGTTGCCCGAGGCTCTCAAGAGCCCTAACAATATTGTTTGGCGTCATAAATTGCACAATGCATCATGTCTAGCCGGCATGGCTATTGGCAATGCTTCGGTCGGCATCAATCATGCGCTTGCTCATTCACTGGGTGCCATCTTCGATGTGCCGCATGGGCGAGCTAATGCGGCTTTTCTTCTCTCCACTATGAAATACAATTCTTATGTCCCGCGCAAATTTATGCCGACGTCGGCATATCCTATCTGGGTGGCAGATCAAAAATATGCGCGGGCTGCACTTTTCTTAGGGCTGAGCGATCCCGGACCCTCAACTGATGAAAGCGCTCTCTCCAAGCGCGATCAAGAACAGAAACGCCATCAGCGCCTTAGTTTGGAGTTGAGTCGTGCTGTCTATGATCTGGCGCGAGCCGTCAAGCAGCCTCTGTCGGTCGCTGAATTGAATATCGGGCTGGAACAATACCAGCGGCAATTGCCGGCGCTCGTGCGATCGACTTTCGGTGACATGGCTTTGCGGACAAATCCGTCATTGCCATTGTTAGGCGAAATTACAGAGCTTTTGAGCAGCTCTTACCCGCCTCGGGAAAAGCCATAAATAGCACAAAAACTTTCGTGAGGATTGCCAGATGAGCCCCGAGCCGACACCAATCGCAAAAACCGCTGCCGATGGCCAGACACTCCCCATCAAAGGCAGACTCGAGCGCCGTTTGGATAATGTCGATAAGGCTCTGGCTAGTGGTGGCAATTTATTTCTCGATTTTCATGAATGCACTTTCATTACGGTCGACGGTCTGGAGTGGTTGGAAGAACTTTTGCTCAGAGCCGAATCTGTAGGGTCAACCGTCCGTTTTGTGCGGGTGCCAACGGCACAATACAAAGTTTTCAAAGTTGCCCACATCCAGAGCTTGCTCAAAGCCTGCGGCTCACCACCTGCTGGAATTGCACCGGTTTGCTGATTCTTTTGCATGGTGCCCGATTCGAACAGCGCTTATGCACTTTTGTTGCAGCTCGTTTAAAGTCGGCTTGACTGGTCAGCGAATTCAAAACATACTGCTTTCATGAGAGTGAATCAGATCAATCAAAATTTCAGTTCGTCGTCGGCTTCGCCATAACGACGGGCCGATTTTGTTTCTGCACTTGCCAAAGAATGATCGCTGTGAGACTACGAGCCCGAGTATGCGGGCTCGTTTTTGCATATGTCCGCGCTCGGAAATCAGAGGAGGATAGAAAATGATCGACATTAATGTGATCCGAGCGCAGCCAGAGCTTTTCCGGATTGCAATCAAACGAAAAGGTATAGAGCTGGATCTAGACCAATTATTGGCATGCGATAAGCGGCGGCGGGATCTGCAATTCCAAGTAGATGGCCTGCGAAGAGAAAGAAACAGACAGTCCGAGGCGATCAAAGCGGCTCCGGAAAGTGAGCGTGCCGTTTTGATCAGAGAAGGTCATGGCGTCACGATCGAATTGCATAGTTGCGAACCGAGACTGCGCCAAGCTAACGAACAGTTTGCGCAACTGATGTTGATGGTGCCCAGCCTGCCGGCAGCGGATGTTCCCGACGGTTTGAGCGATAGCGATAATGTCGAGATCAAGCGCTGGGGAAAAATTCGTGAATTCGATTTCGCCCCGAAAGACCATCTGGAAATCGCTCGTTTACGTCGCCTGGCACTCTTCGACGAAGCGCGCGAGATTGCCGGCAGTCGAGCCTACGCGCTCGTTGGCGATGGTGCCCGTCTGGAAATGGCAATTCTGCGTTTCGCTCTCGATTTCGTCAGCGATCGGGGCTTTGCACCGCTTTTGCCACCTTTGCTTGTAAACGAGGAAGCAATGACTGGCACCGGTTACTTTCCGATCGGTAAAGATAACGCCTATCAACTCGAACGCGACAAGCTCTATCTGGTTGGCACATCCGAAGTCGGTCTGGTCGCCTTGCATCGAGGTCAGACCTTGAGCGAATCCGATTTGCCATTACGCTATGTGGGCATGTCCACTTGTTTTAGACGAGAAGCGGGTGCCGCTGGCAAAGATACACGCGGATTCTACCGTGTGCACCAATT
>CAJCHQ010000384.1 GCA_903970295.1 Bryobacterales bacterium | reverse complement strand
CTCCCAGTTGGCGGTGCAAGAAGCAAAGTCGGACGCCCGTCCGAACTCACCTTTGACCCATTCACGCACCGTGTTGCGGAATTTGTCATTCCACTCGGCGGTGCCCAAACCACAGTGGCCGAGCATGTAGAGTCCGCCCAGCGCCCAGGGTTCAGGATAGATCTTCAAGCCACGCAATTCCGGGTCGGTGAGGATACGCTCGACCAGTCTCGGGTTTTGACCGAGCACTGCAAACAGGTCGAAACGCACCCCGTCAACACCCATTACGCGGTACCAGAACCTGAGGTTGGCGATAATGAAATCGACGACCATCGGGTCCTGCACGTTGAGCTCGTTGCCGCAACCGGTGTGATAGTCAACGAAGTTACCGTTTTCCATCAGGTAATACCGGTGAGCGCCGAGCGCCTTGAAGTGAAGCACTGGTCCACGGTTGTCGCCTTCGCGAGTGTGGTTGTAGACCTGGTCGATAACAACCTCGATACCGTTCTCGTGCGACTTGTCGATTGCGTTCATGCATTCGTCCATCGCCAAAGACCGCTTCGATGCCAGGTTGGCAGAAGGAGCGAAGTAGAGCACTGGGTTGTAGAACCAAGCCTCCTGGTTCGGCCGGTTGGTGGCCGGGTTGATCGTGCTGCAGTCATTGGGGTCGCCTTGCACTATGGGTGTGAAGGAAGCCGTGTTGCAGATCGATTTGACGTGTGGCAACCTCTCAACGAACCCGTTGAAACCAGAGCGCGAGTAAGCGTACGGGTTGATTTCCTGAACGACACAGTGCTTGTACTGGATGCTCGGCCGGCGAATCTGACGTTGCTTGATCGGACGCGCGACACACTTCGGGAGCACTGGGGTGCTGCCCGAATAGCGGAGGTCATCGGTGGTCTCGATGGCGCAGGGGTCGAGAATGAGCTGACCGTTCACCAGGTAGTTGTAGAACAGACCCTTCTCAGGCTCTGGTACGCGGATGCAAACGCTCCACTTCGTGGCGTAGAGGTCTCTCGCTTCGGTACCGAACATAGCGATCGTGCTGCAAGGCTCGGTATCATCGGCGTTCTCGTACAACACTAGCGAAACCTGACCGGCGTCAGAAACGATGCAGAAGTTCATGCCGGCAGGCGTGAGGTGCGGGTAATACAATGCTGTGCTGCCGTGTTGAATATTGGTGATTGTGCACATGGCGGTATCTCCTGATGGCCTGGGGTTATGCGTTTGCGTGAAACGCGGGAGCGATCCCCAGGCGGGCATCGTTCTTGGCAAAGGGTGATAAATCGCGGATGCAAGCTGCTCGGCAATACAAACGCGTGAACTCGGAATCAAAGGCTGGAAAGGCGTTCTCAAGTCGCGCACTGCGAGACATGAGTCGAGGTCTAGGACAGTCGGCACTCTGGCGGATTGAGTAGGCCTTCAACGCAAACACTCTGTGCTTGTTTTGAGGGCTTACTGAATCCGCGAGAAATTGGTTTGTTGACTGGAAAAGCTCTCGTGAAAATGGTTGTTGAAAATGTGATCTGAACCTAGCTGTCTGTTGGCTTTCAAAGCAACCCCGTTACTTCTTCGAAACAAGCTCGGCTCTACTTGTTATCTAGTACTTAGCTCTCTCTAGTAGTGGCACTCTTGAGCTTTTATCTATGACTGCAGAGAGCGGTTGCAGAATGCCGGGGCTAACTCTTGACAGCTAGCAAAGGTATTAGAGGTTCTTGTTAGCCGCCACGATATGGCACAGCGAGACCGGTTTGGAAAAAAGTGAGCAAAACGCGCGGCGAAAGCACTATCGCCTACATGCTTTAGTAGTAACAATTCGCGAATCGAGATGAGCAAAAAAATGGACGCAATATTCTGCGGCGTCGCGGACAACTCGGCCATGCCGCGCTAGTTATGTAGGCTCGAGCGGGGGATCCTTTGCGAAGGGCTCTCACTGACCTTTGCAGTTAGCAAACTAGTGCGCAACTGGTGGTATCAGCCCACATTGGCTTCAACTGGCATGACCACTCCCAGACCCTCCAGATCTTTGACCAGTTGGGTGGCATTGAGAAATTGCACTGTATGCATACCGAGCTCTTGAGCATGGACGAGATTGCCCTGGCGATCGTCGATGAAAACAGTTTCTTCCGGCCGCTTGTTTGAGATCAGCAGAGCTCGCTCGAAAATTCCCACGTCGGGTTTTCGGACGCCCAGGTAACACGAACTAAAAAAAGCAGAGAAGATGGTGTTCAAGCCAAATTTTTCGATGCGGAATTTGTTCAGTTCCAGCGACTCATTGTTAATGGTCGCCATAAAGTACCTGCCGCCGGCTGCCAGTTTGCCGAGCACTGCCAGCGAATCAGGATAACTGATCGATTCGTTCTGCATGAAGCGAAAAAAGTCCGTCTTGCTGAACGGTCTCGGTTCAGTAAAAATGACTTGCTGCATGTATTGGTCTGCAGTGATTGCACCCGTGTCGAGAGCCTCCGCCAAATTTGAATGAGCTTCCTCGAAAGAGGCAAAATCCAATTTAAAATGCTCTACAGCTCGTTTGCGGGAAAGGTGATCCCACCCATCTGTGCCTAAAACACCGCCAACATCGCTAAAGATTGTCGTTAACTCAGTCATTGATTTTCCGCTTCGCGCTTTACCACCCGATTCCGCCTGCGCGCGCCGCAAGCCGACTCTGCGTATGCTACACCAATATCGAACGCATTAAACCTGCCCCAAAGCGGTTTTTGCGCGACCTGTTAACTAACACAGTTGCTGGCCAACTATGCCAGGTGTTAACTAAGCGGCCAGGGCCATATCAAGTACTGCGGCTAACCTCTCAATCGGCTTTTACGCGAGGCAGAAAGCTTGTCGATGCCAAAAGCTTTGCAGTACTTTGTCCTTACATCGCGAATCTCCCCAACCAGCAAAACCCGCAAGCAACTCAATCACCAGAGCATAAATCCAAACAATAACGACAGCGCTTCCAGCGCCTTCGCAATTGATAGGCTCAGATTGGTTCTGCAGACAATGCTCGGCAGGTAGATGGATCGATGGATTTTCGAACCGCTTCGACACTGAAGCACAATTTCAAAGTTATGAAAAAGCAATTGAAAAAGTCGCTCACTTACAGAGAGCGCTTTCGGGAAACAGGTGACGCTTGCCAAGACATTGATCCTGTCAACGTAGACAACTGTTTGTTTATCGAGG
Organism: Bryobacterales bacterium; assembly: GCA_903970295.1. The sequence continues at coordinate 756 of CAJCHQ010000384.1, read as the reverse complement.
GAACGCCCTGCAGATTGGCTGACGACGGCATGTTCGTCGACCTGGGCGGCAAATTCGATGGATTCTGTCCAATCGGAGAAATCGGAGATGCCCTGGTCAGTCAACGTGCGCTATTCATGCAGACAACCCAGAAAAACGAAGAGGGCATACCGCACATTTCTCGCCGAAAAGCCCAGACGTGGGAGGCAATCTGCCCCTACATTCTCGAGCAGACAGTTCTGTTCGCCAAGCCAATCAAGCTCTTTTATCCGAAGCGCTCAGAAACGCCTAAATTGCTGGTCTCAATCGAAGAACTGACCGGCGTCCAGATCGAACTACCAGCCTGGGAAGTTCGGGGGAAGGTCGAAGATTTAGTAAGACCAGATGCACCGTCACTGGTACCAGTTGTGATAAAAAGCATCGCCCCTAATCGCGGGGAAGAAGGCAGAGTCATAGTCAGCTGCAAGAAGGTAAACATTGAAAACAGCGTCGAACAGCTGAATGCGATCCGCACCGGACGCTCAGTCGAGGCACGAGTGCTGAAGTTCTTGAAAACATCAGCGGCGGATCCCAATTCCAGTGCGTTTGTTGTCCTGAACAACGGTGCTGTAGCGCTCTTGCATTACAAAGAGGTAGTCGGATGTCCCGAGCGTAGAGTAGAGGATATTCTCACCATCGGAGAAAAGGTCAAAGTGACCCCCTACAAAAAGAACAAACTCGCAGTCACTATGCGCTTCTCCAATCTGCGCAGCCGGATCAAAGCTTGACCCAGTCCGT
>CAJCHQ010000383.1 GCA_903970295.1 Bryobacterales bacterium | reverse complement strand
GTATGGTGGCCAGTACAGCTACGGCAATGGCGATGTGGAAGGCAGCCCACCATCAGATACCGATCTCGATGACTTCAATCGCCAACATGATGCGCAGCGTGTCAATCGCAACGGGCAATCGCTGATTAAAAACTATGGACGCTCGACTGGCGCAGTTTACGGACGCAGACGATAGAGATCATCCATAGCAGAGGATGGGCAATAAACCCCGACCGCTGCAGTGTTTCAGGAATTTGTTATCTCCCCGACCGGGACATTTTCGTTCGTCTTGTTCATAGCGAATTGCGGCTGAGGATGGCGTCTAGACCAGATGCGACTCAACCAGAGCAGGGCAATTGGACCAAGAAATCTGGGCGACAGCAAAAAGATGAGCGGCCAAAATATAGATAGGAGGGGAAGGCGGGTGCTTAGATCCATTAACGCTCGGTAGCCCGTCAGTGTTGCAGCTTTGTCGTTGATGACCAGATTGGCAATGCGCAAACTATTTACACCGGTAACGAACTGATTTTTGCGTTCGATCAAGACAATACGCCCTAAGATATCCAGAGCCGAAATAATGCTGGCTAAGTGCACCTCGGCTGCAAATGTCGGGTCGTACTCCAGCTCGATCGGTGGACCAGCGATCTTATCAACCTGCGCTTTGCATAGAACGCCCACTCGAGTGAGATCTTCGGGTGGTATGAATGTGATCAACGTGCTGATGAAAGCCCATTCAAAGACAGGCAGATTGATCGTCATATCGATGCCAAAGTGGAGAAAGAATGCGGCCACGAGAAAGATGTATCTCAGTTCTGGCAACCAAACCAGAGCCCACATGCCGAATTCAATCAGTAACGTAAACCATGACAGTAGTTTGCACATCCACAAGTTATTCAGCAAAAGCGCCGGGCCAAATTTCATCATGTCATCGAGGCGCGTGGCATAATAAACAGCGGTGCCATCGAGCCATTGCGGTCCCACGATTTTGCAACAAAAAGTCTGCCAATAAACGAGTGCCAGCTGCACTTGTATCATGCGCTGAGCCCACGGACTGCACGCTGGATCTGGTGGCGGATAGATGAGAATTCGCTGGATCAATCTATCTAGCGAAAGCATCGCACCACAATTGGAGAATGCTAGAAAGATGCTCGCCAAGCGCATGTATGAATCACCACCGTTTATGTTGTAGGGTTGATGGTGGTGCATCGAAATCAAAGACAAGCAAACAATAAATGCGCTCAAGCGCGTGAAAAGGCCGAGTGTAAGGCAGAATGCAGCAGCAATCAGAATCTCAAAAAACAATGATATTCCCTGGTCACTGGCGGAAAAGAGTGGGATCAAATCGAAGTTCGGATCGTTGAACCAGAAGAACTCTTTTACTGTTTCGATCGACATGACTCCATGACTTCCGTACCAGAATGATCTGGCGGCGAAGGTATGGACCAACACCGATTGCAAAATTAGAATTCCGAACAATATACGAAAAATCGCGATCGGCAGCGGTGATTTTGGTTCAAACCAAAATTCATGCCAGGCCTGCCAAATCTTGAGCAGTGTCATTCGAAATCTTTGTCCGTATAAAAATAGGTGAATTGCGTTTGCAATTTTGTGTGTTGCGGTAGGTCACTGCGGTCTGTCAGCTTATCGGAGGGGCGAGGAATATCATTCCAAAATATATGGAGCGTCAATTGCACTGGCTTATTGTCAGGACGGTAATAGAGGCGTCCTGAGTAGCGAGCGAAATCCGGCCAGAAATTTTTGTAGTCAGGCCAGGGCAGGCTGTCGACATCCCACTTACGGAATTTTTCATAACGAAAACGATCGATCAAATTCAATTTGTCCATTCGTGGCAATTGCCAGATCATTCTTGTGCCGTCCGCATAGGTGATGATCACAATTGCGTGATAATTGATGCTGCGAATAACAGGAGAGAAGAGTGCCCAGTTTTGATTCAACCCCCAGAAATTCCACCATAATTTGACTGGTGAAAGTAGTCGTGTTTTCAGTTCCGAGTCCGGTGAGAGCCAGGTGACCGAGAAGAAAATATAGGCACAGAAAAACAGACTGAGAGCAATTTCACGGAAGAGCTGCCAGTTAGCTACCACACCCTAACCCTCCGTATTCGGTTTTTCCTGGATGGGAGCGGGAGTGTTCCGCAACCGATTCGCTTTGTTTTGGATTTCTTTCAACACTTCCTGTATCTGGCCAAGGTCGGCTGCATTTTTGAAGATCTTATTGCCTTCTGCGCAAATTGCTTTGGCTTTGTCTGTCTCACCTGAATCGTTATAGAGTCTCGCCAGCGTACAGCGTGATGTGATGTCTTCTGGTTGCATTTGGACGTAATGCGTGTATGACGCGATTGCTTCCTTCGTCCGTCCAACTTTGGCAAGGGCTTCGCTCAGAGCTCTGGCATCCTCGGCGTTGTTTTGATCCAATTTTTCTACACTTTGTAATTGCGCAATGGCGTTATCGGTGTCACCGACGGCAATCAATGCATGTGCTAAGTAACGACGTGCAGGCGCATCATTGGGATTAATTCGGACGGCACGCTCAAGCAATTTGACCGCTCGGTCATTGTTGTTAGAACGCATTTGTTCATAGCCGGCTTCTACTAGTTCTGGCAGCGTGCCTTTTTCGATCAATAACAGGTCTTCTTTATTAGGGTTTGAAATCGCAGTGGTCTGCGCCAATATTTGTGTCTTCGGGAGTTTAGATTGAGCGAGAATTCTTTTTTGTTTAGCCTGCACAAGATCCGGATTCAATTTGAGCGCCTGTTCGAAGTCGTTGCTCGCACTGATAAAATCCTTCTGCTTCAGAAGGAAATCTCCTCTCCATAAATGGGCTTCGGCGTTGTTTGGATCCAACTGCAGGGCTCGAGCAAAATCGGTTTTGGTTGTGGATGTATTACCGTATCTATCGCCAAATAGTCCTCGAAGGGCATAAAGCTGCGCATAATTTGGAGCCAGTTTTAAGGCTTCATCAATGTCGGCGAGGGCCGCACGTTGGTTGCCGAGCAGAGAAAGATTTCGGGCTCGACCCATCAAACTCTCAATATCATTTGGCTGCAGGTTAAGGGCATCGCTATAGTCGTCGCGCGCCTTAGCTCGATTGTCCATTAATTCATATAACTCTGCTCGCTGTTTGTAGAATTGAAGGTCGGGTGTCTTGA
>CAJCHQ010000382.1 GCA_903970295.1 Bryobacterales bacterium | reverse complement strand
GATCAGCGTCGCAATGAGGAACCAAAAGGGCGTTTCCTCGTAAGTTTGCACTGAAAGAATGACCTCTTGCGACTTCTCGAGACGATCAATGGTCGCCATCGCTTGTTCCATTTGACCGGGATCCTGAGCACGGAAAACGATACCGTTGGTCGGGTCGGTAGCGTGTATGGCGTCGGCGAACTTCTGCAAGTCGAGCGTATTGTTTGCCGTCCAGGCTTCGCCCAAACCGATCACATACAGCCTGAGATGCGCCTCTCTGTAGAGAGAGAGCAATTGCTGAATGCGCACCGGATCGCCGCCGTCCTCACCATCAGTGATGATGATCGCGACATTGACGCTATTTTTCTCCGTGTATTTGGCGAAAAAGTCTGCCGCTTTCTGAATCGGACCAACGCCACCATCGGTGCTGCTCGGTCCGAAAAAGTTGGTGCCGCCGCCAGTGTTCTCCTTGAGATGAGTCGTACGCAGCATCAGCACTTGTTTCGAGGTCGAGAGGGGCGCCATGATGTAGGTGTCGGTGTCGAACGTCATGATGCAGAAGCGGTCGGTTTCCTGAGGATTGTCGCTCATGCGGTGACGGATCATATAGCGCATGGCTAGATACATCGCATCGACACGAGTGGCTTTGCCAGGCACCAACTCCTCGGTAGGAGCCGGACCGCTACCCGGCGCTTGAATCAGAACCTTGTCGCTGCCACCATTATCAACAGTCTTAGCTGTCGGGTCATTGGTAGCTTTAGCTTCATCGTCACCGAGTGATTTGATGCCTTCGAGAAGAACTGATTGCATCGAGCCGGAACGGTCGCCCTCCATGCAGACGTTACGGTGCTTCTCGATATGCTGAACGACAGCGGCTGGTTCGCGAGGACCCATGAGCGCAATGTTGGCATTGATCGCCATAGAACCGAGCGCGATATAGGTCAGGAGAAGCAGAAGGGACCAGCGACGACGCATCGCTTTTTGCGGTCGAAGATTCGAATGTCGAATCGTGATCTGGCGCATGTGCCATCCGTAGAGCACGAGCGGCAGAAGTATCGGCGCCAGAAAGATTGCCCAGAGTCTGGAGAAATGCTCTGGAAGGAAGTGATAGATGGGCGCGAGAAAGTGAAGCATGGTCTTTCTCCCTTCAGATGCGGCATCGCTGCAAGCGCGAAGCCATATGACGATGTCGCATAGAGCCGTCGCGTGAAAGCGACTACAAAACCAACCGTGCGCTGCGCAGGGTCGATCGGTGTCGTTCTCGTCTCTGCAATCACCCGCACCCAACGCATGTGAAGGCTGGCGTGCCTCGTCAGACCTCACAAATGCTGGGCGGCAAAAACCAACACCGGGATACTGGCGTTGTTTTGCTGGGCGTCTGTTTGGAAATCTGCGGTTTTTGGGGAGCTGTGCGGGAAAGATAAAGAAAAACGGAACTTATCCTCACCGTATCAATGCCGAAAGACCAGGTCAAAATCGAGCCTGATGAACCCCATCCCATGAGCGTTCCGCCGACTTACCAGCAGCCTCCTGACAAGTGACAACAAAGCCGATTGCGCGACTTGTCAAGAAGCACACGAAGAGCCAATCGTCACCTCTTTGCAAGCGTGACCTTAACAAACTTCTTGTTCGCAACAAATTGTGCGCAAAAGTTGATGGTGGTATAGCTGCCGCGACCTGCAATAGCCATTCCCTCGCCACCTCCAAGCCGCTGTCATGAGGAGCCGCCCGGATCCATCGCTAGTCCTGATTTTTTTTGGGGTAGTCGGTAAAACTTTCCGAGCGGTCCAAATTAACCAGCGCGCCTGGCACTTCGTATTCCGGACACACGGATGAGCACGTTTTCAAGCGGATTGTTCATTCTTTCATAACCACCAAAAAATACTACTTTCAGGGGTCAGCACAGATTTAGGCTAACTCAAGCAAATACCCAGCCAGCTGGGGTTTCAGGATGGCTCAACAATATCACTAGCCTCTATAAGCTATTATTGGACTGGCTTGTAAACATAATCTTGGACTGGCACACTTGGCTGGTCTGAAAAATCCAAAATTCTTGCGCTAACCTGGCCC
>CAJCHQ010000381.1 GCA_903970295.1 Bryobacterales bacterium | reverse complement strand
TGGAAGAATGTGGCGCCTACCGCACGCGCCCGCTATCTTTTCAGAGCGGCCAATATCATGCGCACCAGAAAGCACGAATTATCTGCGTTGCTCGTTTATGAGATCGGTAAGAATTGGGCAGAAGCCGATGGCGATGTAGCGGAAGCAATCGACTTCGCCGAATTTTACGGGCGCGAAATGATCAGACTGAGCCAGCCTCAGTCAGTCGTGCCTTATCCCGGGGAAGAAAACGAATTGCACTACATTGCCTTGGGCGTGGGCATCGTCATTCCACCCTGGAATTTTCCTCTAGCCATTTTGGTGGGTATGACCACTGCGGCAATCGTCGCCGGCAACACAGTCGTCCTCAAACCATCCAGTGAAACTCCCACTATCGCCTACAAATTTTTGGCAATTATGGAGGAAGCGGGATTACCGCCCGGCGTGCTTAATTTCTTACCGGGTCCGGGGGCTTCAGTCGGAGATTTCTTGATCACTCATCCACAAACCAGATTCATCTCCTTCACCGGCTCCAAAGAAGTGGGGTTGCGCATCAACGAACTCGCCGCCAAGCCGCAGAAAGGGCAGTTGTGGATCAAGCGAGTGGTCGCCGAGATGGGCGGCAAAGACTCGATCATCGTCGATCAAAGCGCCGATCTCGATACGGCTGCCGATGGCGTCGTCTCTAGCGCTTTCGGTTTTCAGGGACAGAAGTGCTCGGCCTGCTCACGGGTGATCGTCCATGCAAAAATCTACGACGAATTCGTCTCCAAAATCGTCGAGCGAACCAAGAAACTGACGCTCGGTCCGGTCGAAGAGAAGAACAACTTTCTTGGTCCGGTAGCATCTCAATCCGCCTACAAATCGATTCTCGAATACATCGACATCGGCAAAAAAGAAGGCCAAGTGGTGGCAGGTGGAAGTGCCATCACCAATGGTGGCGGGTTCTTCATTGAACCGACAATCGTAGCAGGCGTCAGCGCCACTTCCAGAATCGCGCAAGAAGAAATATTTGGTCCGGTTCTGGCTGTAATCAAAGCCAAAGACTGGACTGAAGCGCTCGAGTACGCCAACAACACCGAATTCGGCTTGACCGGAGCGGTTTACACGAAAAACCGTGAGCACCTCGAACAGGCGCGCAAAGAATTTTTTGTGGGCAATCTCTACCTCAATCGCAAATGCACCGGCGCTCTCGTTGGCGTCCATCCCTTCGGCGGTTTCAACATGAGCGGCACTGATTCAAAAGCCGGCGGCAGAGATTATTTATTGCTTTTCACTCAGGGCAAGTCAATCTCTGAAAAATATTGAGATGCTCAGTCTCGACTGATGCGCCACTAAATGCGGTGCACAACACGCAGATGTCAAGGCCGCTCGGGTTGTGAAGCGCCTTTCACTAACCTCCGTTAATCCGGCGCCATCTCGGCGACCGAGTGCTGAAAAATATTCTGCTACACTAATTTTGTTTTCAGCGGGCGGTCCTAAAAAAACGATTGGCTTGATCGACCCGATTAGTAGCTTGGTTCAGGAGGTTTTGATGGTTGAGTCTATTCAGCTCATTCGGCAGATTGCGGTGCGCGCAATCGTCACCGAAAACTTCAAGAACCAGGTTGGAGCTGAAATTCAGAGAAATTTGCAACAGATTGACGCCGAGTTGCAACAACTCGAGTTCAAAGGTAAGCGCGCCATTGCCGACCTAGAGAAGCGGGCGGGCGGCGCCATGTCTCCCGACGCCAGAATGCAAGCAGATTCGATAAGACAACAGGTAGAAGCCGAAAAAGTTCGCTTCAGTCAGATGCGCGAAGAATTGCTCAGTCAGTCGCAGGCCCTGACCGAGTTAGTGATTGGTTCAGTGATCACCCAGTTCACGGTCGAGAATCCCGTCGAAGTCCGCATCGGTGAAAACATTTTTCAACGACTGGAAGGCGGCGAGATTCTCGTCAAAGACGGCGTCATCCAGGAGATACGCGTTTAACTCAATTACTGACTCAAATAATCTTTGAGTCTCAAGGTCGTCTTTGATTGGCGCAAAGCACGCAAGGCTTTGAGTTCGATTTGACGGGTTCGTTCACGAGTGATGCCGACCATTTTGCCGACTTGCTCCAAAGTCCGCTGTTTGCCGTCGTTGAGACCAAATCGGAGAATGAGAACATCCCTTTCTCTGGGCGTCAACGTGGAAAGCACACCACGAATATCATCAGCCATGAGGGCCGCCTCGGTCGAATCTTCCGGACGTGTGCTGTTTTCATCCTCGACCAATTCGGCCAGTGAATTATCGTCATCTTCACCGTAAGGTGTATCGAGCGACAACGGCATGCGGTTGGCCGCAAGAATGTCCTTGACCTTGCTTAGAGTGACGTCCATTCCCTTGGCAAGCTCTTCCATGCTTGGCCGACGACCGAGTTCTTGAGAGAGTTTGCGCGTCACTTTGCGCAGATTGTTGATGGTTTCGACCATGTGGACGGGCACACGAATGGTGCGCGATTTGTCGGCGAGGGCCCGAGTTATGCCCTGCCTGATCCACCAGGTAGCATAGGTGGAGAATTTGTAGCCGCGCTCGGCATCAAACTTTTCAGCCGCCCGGATCAAACCGACATTACCTTCCTGAATCAAATCGAGAAATGGCAAACCGCGACCCTGATATTTCTTGGCCACGCTCACGACCAGGCGCAGATTAGATTGGACCAGACGCTTTTTCGCCAGCATGTCGCCCGCAGCGATGCGTCGAGCCAATTCGATTTCTTCTGTAGCCGACAGCAATTTGATTCTGCCGATCGAACGCAGGTAGAGCTGCACCGGGTCTTCGCCGGCGGTGCCGCGGATGCGCGCTTTGCTAAGGGCCCGTTTGTCTTCCAGCTCGTCTTCGCCGTCATCTTCGATTAACGCCTGCGCCTCTACCTCTTCACCGGAGTAGACAAAGCCTAATCCTGGCAGAAGGTCATCCATGTTGAGGTCATCGACAGCTAGTGAATATTTTCTTTGCATTTTTCTTTGTCGGCCAGTGCCGCTTTTTCGGAATTCCAATGTCTCTTTGAGCGCTCCTGTGCATCACGTTTTGGAAGAACCAGCGTGGCGTCCCTGGCGCTCTTTTCCTGCTTTTTTGTCGCTCAGGGTGTCAAATCCTAATCTCTTTCATCGCAGGCGAAAAAATCGCCTTTTGAAAGGCGCTTTTCCACCCCGGCATTACAATAAATTGGACGCCACTCATATTCAAATGTTCCTAGCTGCAAAGAGTAATGGGATTTACCCTGAACTCACGTAAGATCCCCGATCTCGCCCACGGCTTAGGGGCAAATCTGAGGTTCGAAAAGCCGAGCCAAGCACTCTGGATTTACTTGAATTTGCCGTAGCTATGCAAACCGCCAAACCCGAGCGAATTGAAGCCCAGATATGTAAGAAAAGTAAGAAGCAATCCGGCCACGGAAATAAGGGATAACTTTTCCGCAGACAGCTCACGGTTGACGCGTAGGTGAATGTAGGCGGCATAACTGAGCCAGGTGACGAGGGCCATCGACTCTTTCGGGTCCCACGACCAGTATGTGCCCCAGGCGTGATTGGCCCACAGTCCGCCCGTGATGATGCCGATCGTGAGCAGAGGAAAACCAATTGCGATCGCTCGATAACTGACGTCGTCGAATGTCTCTGCCAGCTGCTTATCACCGGTCTTATTGACGCGAGCCAACCAGTACCAGGCCGCGACCATGCCGACTAGGCTGCCGCCGACGAAGAGCAGTTGCAACCAAACCGTATCGACAGAAGTGAATGTGCCCAGCCCAATTGCCGTTCCAGCCAGGGCGATAGTGACGATTGCCGCGCCCAGACTGGCTTTGCGCCCAGCGTGCCACAACTGGAGCAAGCCCGATAATCCGCCCAGCGAAAACATGGCATAGGAAACGATTAATGGTGGCACGTGTATTTGCCGCCAGTAGCTGACCAGAGCCGGAACCAGGGGGGTGATCTCGTGCTGGCTGGCCGGCAGCCAACTGCCATAAAGAAACATGGTCGCCGCGAGCAGGCTGGCTAACCAACCTAATTGCTTGATGCCATAGGCAGAAGTGAGGAGCAAATAGCCGCCCATAGTGGCCCAGGCAAACCAGAGCAAAGATTCATAGAGATTCGCTAACGGAAAGCGCGAAGCTTCCACGCCACGCATAACGATCGCCACAGTCAGTGCGACAAACCCGACAGCCATGACGATTGCGCCAATTTTCAACATCAATTCACGACGCAGGCGAAATCCGTTAGCGGCAACAAAAACCCAAAAAGAAGCAACCGAAGAAATACCGGCTGTATTTGTCAGAGCCAATTGCATTTCAGACATTCTGATCTCCCTTGACCGGCGTTCTCGAACCAGCACCCACGGCTTCTCGAGTCTGAGACGTCTTAACATCCTCTGCAAGAGTGCTGGCTTCGTCGATTGGAGGCGCCAGATCGGCGTCCACTATTCTGGCAGAATGCGAAAAATCCTTCTTGAGAGATTGAACAACTTTGACGAGACTGCGCTGAAAACCGACTTTCGATTTATTACTCGTACCGGCGATATAGAGTGCCACTTCGCCCTCGCCAACATTACCTTCGACTACCGCCCAGACGTGTCTGTGTGGAAAAGCAGCCAGGAAGACACCGAGCATGATGAAACCGAAAGCGACATAAGTTAACGGTAAGCCTGGATCTGATTTGTACTGCAAGCCAGTGACAGGAATCGGCCGAATGTATTTGACCGGCACTGAACCCAATGTAGTCGTTCCCCCAGCCGGGATTTGGGCAATCAATTTCGGTGCATCCCAATCAGGTCGTTTGGCGAATAGACGCAATGGTTGATCTTGTTCTTTCACCGAAAAAATCAGAATCGTTTGCTGGTCGAGTGGCAGAAAAGCGGCGTAACGCTTGCCCATCGGGCGCAGATCGAGAGTCATCTCATGACCGTTGAAAGCCACTAAGATCTGGTCCATGCCCCAACTGCTTTGATAGACGTCGACTCCGTCATAAGTGAGAGGGTTGTTGACTGAAATTTCTTCACTCTTCAATTTCTGTCCAGAGGCGCCCACCACGGTCAGATTGCTGTACCACTGCTTGGCTTCGCCGCTTTGATAGTCCTCGCGCCTGGTGCCATCGACTTTCACCTGCCAATCCGGCAACTTACCGATCCACAATTTCGAGTGGGCCGAGTCGCCAAACGAAAGAGATTCACCGAGCCTGACCGGCTTAAAACCCGAAAATCCGGTCCACGAACTGATCGTCACTGCCACTAAGAGAGTAAGCAAACCGACATGAGTGACCGATGCCGCCAGCCGAGCAAAACGGCCGAATTCGGCAGTCAATTTATCATCATGAATCGATACTACATATCCCTGCCAGCGCAATTTCCTGGCCAGAAGCTTGAGGACATCATCCGCTGAGGCCTTTAGCCGCAATTTTTCGCCTTGAGGAATGCGCTCGATTTCCGCCCTGCCCAAAACAGTGACTTTCTGAAAAATCACTTTAGCCCGCGGAAAAACCCGCATGAAACTGGCCACTGTGATGTTGACAGACAGAAACGCAATCAGTACGAGAAAATAAGGCGTGTGAAAAATATCGGTGATGCCGAATTTGATCAGGTTCGTCGCCGTCTCGGTACCGAACTGCTCGATGATTTTTTCCTGACCAACCGCTCCTTCTTGCGGGCACCAGGCACCAAGCAAAACGGTGGCCGCGGTTAAGGTGAGAAGCACCACCGCTAATTTGACGGAGTTGAAAAAATCGACCAGACGTTTCACTATCACCGATCCCGAGATTCAGTCACACCGTCCTTCCTGTCGCTGACGATTTGATCGAAAATCATATTCGCTTCGTCGAAATTTTGTCTCTTCAGGGCCATGAGAAAATCTTCCGAATTGCCCAGAGCACGAATTCTCTCGGCGGCATTCTGACCGGAGACACTGCCTGAAGCATGCGAAAGAAGATTAATGATGCGCTCTTTGAGAGAAGTAAGAAAGAGCACATAGCGGTCCATATCGTTGACCAAGGTGGCTTCGATTCGCTGCATCAGAGCTTTTTCCAGAGGCAGACTATAACCGTCGGTGGAGACCGAAAACTTCAAAGGACCACGCTTGAATGTAGTGGCAGTGACGAAACTGGAGTCGCTCGCCATCTCCGAAACAAAAGCCAATGTGTGACTGCTTTTAGCCGATAGAACCACTTTCAAATTCTCTTCCGCTGTGGCCGAGTGGGCAAAAACCAGGACATAATGATGGCTTTGCAGCATTTCTACGTCCTCGTCACCGAAATGCCGGCGCTTGAGACCGATCCGCGCCCCATGAGTCTCTGACAAAGCTTGCATCTCTGCCACCATATGCGGTGCAACAACATCGACATAGGCACCCGATTCGAGTAAGCGCAAAACTTCTCGATAAGCCAGGTTATGGGCACCGACAACAAGCACGTTCTTGCCGTTCAAATCGATTGCAATCGGAAAATACGAAGGTTCCGCCGTCCTCAATCCGCGCTTGTCTGGAGCGGCGCTCTTAGTTTGTCCGGGTGATGACATATTCGACCAGCATCTCGAGCGAGTTTCGGAATTTCGAAGGCGGCACGGCAGTCAGTGCATCCTGGCTCAAGCCGGCATACTTTCGGCACAATTCAACGGTTTTTTCGACCCCGCCATTCTGCTTGATCAGAGTCAAAGCTTCTTTATTGCCCTCTGGCTCGACGACTTGACGCGATTTGATCAAAGACTCGAGACGCTTACTCGCATCGTCGCCCCGCTCCAGAACGAACAACGCAGGCGCCGTGACGACGCCGCTCTCTAGATCGCTGCCGGCTTGTTTGCCAAGCTCGACCGACGTCTGTGAAATATCGAGTAAATCGTCTACTAACTGGAAACAGAGACCCAGATGCATGCCGTAATCTTTCAAAGCTGAGACGACTCGATCATCGCAACCGTTGAGAATGGCACCGCTGTGACTGCCGGCGGCAAATAAAGAAGCTGTTTTGCTAATCGATTTTTGAATGTAGGCATCCCAATCGACGGTTGTCGAAAACTGCTGACGCATTTGTCGCAATTCACCTGCACATAAGTCGCCCAGCACCTGTCCATAGATACCGACAATGACGGGGTTCATAATTCGGGATAGACAGATGGAGGCTTGAGCGAATAGCAGATCTCCCATCAACACCGCCAGTCGATCGTTCCAACGTCGGTTGATCGTCTCCACTCCACGCCTGGTGGAGGCACGATCGATCACATCGTCATGCACTAGACTGGCTGTATGTATGAGCTCCGTTAAAACGGCGAGGACGATGTGCAAGCGGCCTAACTCGCCATCGCCTGCCGTCGCTCTCGAACACAAAAGGGTGATGGCCGGGCGAATTCGTTTACCGCCGGCTTGAAAAATTTGAGCCAGAAGCTCGGAAACGAAGGCGTTGTCGTCGATTAAATTGGTCACCAGATACTCTTCGACGAGAGCAATTTCGTGAGCGACCGGCTCGAGAATCGTTTGTAGCTGCAAAGACCCGCCCGATGCTTTGGCAGTCGGGGTTGAGGGAGTGCTCGTGCTTCTGGAGGTTACCATTGAAAACTAAGCTTTCCACAAATGACGCTGGCTAGTCAATTACGCATGCTCGTTCTGACCAAAACTGAAGCAT
>CAJCHQ010000380.1 GCA_903970295.1 Bryobacterales bacterium | reverse complement strand
AGGGTGTTGAGGCAGGTGGCGCAAACGTGGGCCGGCTCGATGAAGTTCATCTCCAAACATGTGAGTGAAGGCAATCTGCTCTTCCGGCGTGAGAATTCTATCCCGGAGTAGCACCATTTTATAATTGATCAATGTAGACCGCAGGATATGAGCCAGTTCAAGGCTTTCTTTGCTGCCAAACTCGAAGCCAACGATTTCAGCACCGAATCTCTCAAGTGGTATCACTCTGATGGGATCTTTCATGAGCTGCCTGATGCTGAACCTGGTGTCAAAATTTGCACGTTATCCACTGTGAAGGGCTCACCGTTGCCAGTGCCCAGAATGAAATTGAATGGCTGAGTGGCCAGCTGGTTATAGCCTGAGTTTGGATCCCACGAAAAATTGGCGACCTGCTGTCCGTCGATGTAGGCGGTCTCTGTATCGTTTTGCGTATTGATCAACGTCGCTATCTGAGTTGGTTGCGAGAAATTGAAATCGCTCATATTAATGTCTTGACCCTGGCTTTCCTTTCCACCAGACAGTGAAGACTGCCAGTCAATAATGCCTGAGTGTTCTTCAGTCGAAGAAAATTGTTCCATCGCGTCAACCTCTGCATGATCTCCGTTCGGCTCTGCCTCCGTGTTGCCCCACACTGTCGGCCAACTGGTGCCTGTTCCTCCTTCCCATGTCGGCAGCCCAACTTCGTTGGTGTTCCACTGCACAGTGGCAACATCCAACTGAGTGCCGGTATAACTTTGTGCTGGAGTGAGGTCACCACCCCACTTGGTGGGATCGTTGTTGATTGTGAAACTGCCATTTGAATTGGCCTGCCCATAGTCAGATAGAGGGTAAGCCGTGGCTCCTTCTCCGCCATAACCGACGAGGGCATCGCCTGGAGCATCATAGACAGATTGCTATCCCAGCTGATTGGCAACGGCTTGCAGTGAGGGCGATAGGCTGCTGTCAGCGCTTGGGCTTAAGGTGTCGGTAGGCGTTGGGGTTCCGCTTCCGCTTCTGCCGCCAGTCGTAGTCGCAGTGGCAGTGGCAGTGGCAGTGGCGCTCGGGGACACTGTCGATTGTGAGTCACTCGGTCGTTGTGCAGCCTGAGGATCGGGGCTTTGCAAAGCTTGAATTATCGGGTCATGGGCTGGAGTTCCCCCATCAGTGGTGGTGGATGCAGTGCTGGACTCGATATAAGATCCAGGCGTGGGTGCAACATCCGAAGATATCGCTGGGCTGAACATGCCTCCCAGATCATTTTTTATCTCCGTAAGAGATTGCTGTATTTGAGTAATTTCGGTATTAATTTCGCTAGCGATATTGAGTATTTGCCTCTCCGCTCCGCCCCAGCCGGCATCTGCTGTCGTCAGAAAATTTTCTGAGCCCCCATTTGTTTGACTCGCACTTTGTGTGTCGACTCTGAGGGAAGGTAAGTATTGATTGGCGGAGGAACCTGTTTGCGTAGCTTCTTGTGGTGCACACTTATAGTCGGATTTCATCACCTCATGCCATATGGCATTTGAAGAATGTGCATTGTCATTGATACTCGAGTGTTCGAGCGGAGTCGGTGTCGTTGATTCGAGATTGCTGGTCGAGGACATTCTGTTACCTTTGGCGTCTAGGTGTAAACCTGAGGTTGAAATGCATGCTGGTAAGCCGCGCGCAGAATCGTGCGTCGGAGATGGAAGCTTTTTACCAAACGGGCAGTTTGGATTAAGAGATACCTGGAACAGCCTTATTTTGATCGCTGAGGCGTCGCTCATTCGTGCTAAGCATTGAGTCTAATCGGCTTTTGTAGAAAATTTGTGCACGGTCCGAAAATTCTCACTCGCGCTTGTCGCTTTGTAGTAGCTCCAGTTGTTTCGCGAAACTGTGAACCGTTTGGTTGATTTTCTCTTCATCGACATGGGCGAATGCCAGCATGTACTCATTGCGTAAGGGTTCGCTCGTATAATGACTGGCAGTGCTTACCATCGGCATGCCGCACTCCCTGGCCAGGCGGTTCAATTGATTATCCTGAAAGTGATCGGCGAATCGTACGATTAAGTGCATACCGGCGCTGGCTTGAGAGATCGTGCAGTGTTTTTTCAAATTGCGGGTGACAGCCTGGAATAGAGCGGCTCGACGTTTCGCGTAAATACCTTTGGTACGCCGTATGTGTCGGTCGAGATGCCCTTCCTCGACCAGCTGTGTGAGCGCTCTTTGTTCGAGAAACGAAACTTCTCTCTCGGTCAACGATTTGGCCCGTGCAACAACCGGCACCAGCTGCGGTGGCAGAATCATGAAGCCGCAATGTGCGAGAGGATAAAGTGCACGCCAAAAATTATAGCGATAGATCACCACATTTCCTTCATCCAGAGACCACAGGGGCGGCACTGGACGCTCACCGTAGTGGTACTCGCTGTCATAATCATCTTCGATTATGTACGTACCGGTTTCGCGGGCCCAAGCCAGAAGTTGCATTCTTCTCTGAAGGGAAAGCACCACGCCAGTAGGATCCTGGTGTGAAGGGGTGATATAAATTAGTCGCGGCGTTTCTACCGCCTCGCGCAATTGGTCGACGATGATACCCTCCTTGTCGACGGCAATCGGCATCAATCTTGCTGCGTGTGTCAAAAATGTCGTGCGTACTCCGGGTGAACCGGGATTTTCCACGCCAACCAGGTCATCCGGCTCAAGCAAAATACGAGCGATCAAATCGGTACCGCCCTCTGCTCCGGAAGAAATAGCGATCTGCTCAGGGCTGCAATCGATCATGCGGAAACGATTGAGATACTGAGCCAGAGTCTGGCGCAGAGGGAGATAGCCTAATGGTTCGCCTGCATAAGCAATTAAATCTGCATTTTTCAGGCGCGCGCTACCATAAAGCATTTCTCGCCAGCGGTGAACCGGCAAATCGGCAAGGCGCGGAGCGCCAAAGTTCAGTTCTTCGAAAGTATCGTTGCTGCCTGACAATGAGACATGATTTCGCAAGCGTCTACCGTAAGCCGACAATTTTGGCTGATCGAGTGGGTTGGTTTCATCGCCATCGCCTGCGATTTCTCCAAATGCGGCTCCAGGCTTTTTGCTGGCGAACTGATTTTTGTTCGTCCAGGAAACCGCAGCTCGACTGCCTGCGGCCATTTTGATGTAACCCTGACTGGCAAGTTCGTCGAGGCTGCGGCTGGCAGTCACTCGGGAAACACCAAGAGTATCGGCGAGCGTTCTGGACGACGGTAGACGGTCCCCGTATTTCAAGCGGCCTTCAATAATGGCTGTTTTGATGCAGTCACATATTTGTTTGTAGAGTGGTTCTTCACTGGTCTCGTCGAGGCTAAAAACAAATTGCATGCAACATATTCGGTTGGGGTTGACTAGCTGATTGTACTAGTAAACGCCGGGCTCCTCGAGCAACGCCAGCCGTGAGTTTGAAGATTAGGCCAGTTGGTCGCCAAACGATAGACCAGCACCCATTAAGCGCGATTAACGGTTGCAGACCGTTCATTCTTCTCATACTTCTTTGCAACAGCTTGAAGATAGCGGCGATGGGCGGTACATTTAGCCTTCTGGCGGCCTTCCACTTATACTTCTTCTATCCTGAAGTCACCTATGACAATGCAGACGGATAAACGTCTCGGCAGCATACTCACGAATTTGGAGTTGCTCTCGGAAAGAGAATTGAACGAAGCGCTTTTGATCAGGAAGCAAACTGGTCTGCCGTTGGGTAGCGTTTTGCTTATGTCCAGCTCTATCACTGAGCGCGAGTTGCGGGCTGTAATTCAGGCGCAGTCGATGTTCAAGGACGAGCTTGTGAGCGGCGAGCAGATCGACCGCGCCGTGGCCATCGTTCGCTATCAGCCGGTTAGTTTCGAGGGGGCCTTGAGGCAGCTCGGTTGGTTGCGCGACCCTGAGATGAAAAGCAATAAGTTGGGCGAATTACTACTTTCGGCCAGACTGCTTTCACATTTGCAGTTAGCCAAGGGTCTCGTCACCAGCCGCCTGACGATGCTACCGCTCGGTCGCACATTGGTACTTACCGATGCCATTTCGCAGCGCATGCTGACTCAGGCACTGGAAATGCAGGAAAAAATTCGGCTCAAACAGTACAAACGCGCCGAAGGAATTTTGTTTTTGCGAGATGTGTGCTTGAGAAATGATTTGATTGCCAAGCATCATCGGTTCATTCTATCGCGGGGCAGCCTGACGGAACCTCTTATTCTTGGCGATCTTCTGATCGAATCAGAAGTGCTTTCCGAGGGCGCATTCTTGAACGCGCTCCAACAATCCGTTTTGCAGCGCCGCTTGATCGGCGAATGGTTAATCGAAAGAAGTCTAGTGGAGACTACAATACTCAGGGCTGCTTTAGACTTGCAACGCCTGGTCGCAGTCGCTGTGATCAGCCGCCGTCAGGCGATCGCCGCCTTGTCGGTGATGCGCGAAGACTCGCTCGAACTAAGATCAGCGTTGGCTCAGGAACTGCCTGTCAATACAGCCTCGCGTCTCCTGAGCAAAGAGGCAGTGGCGATCTTGACTAGTCATCTGACTGGTTTAGCCGTGGCCGATATTTTTCTCGAACTAGCTGAGGCTGGAAATGTATTGAGTATGGGTACACATTCCCATCATTCTGCCGGTGTTTTCTTCGATGTTAATTGTCCGACCGGGGTGCGTGCCATTGCCAAAGAGCTGTGTTCATATGTATTCAATGGCAGCTTGAAAGTCGACCAGGCGATTGTCGTCCTTAATGTCTGTATGAATGACGAATGCACTATTCCGAATGCTCTCAAAAAATTGAATTGGATCGTTAATGTACCGCCGTATAAACACGAGCGTTTTACTCGCGTCTGCTCTTCACCAGTGCTGATCGGCGTCTAATAAACACTCTTCGCTAGTTCAGCTTGCAACAGACTGTTGATGCGAATATTCTGCTGGTGGTCGTTCATGTCGTCCTGGCGATATTTTTGCTCGTTCGCATAGTCGGTTTTGCGGTCGGCTGCAATCGTCGTTTTGGAGGCCACGTCGCCTTTGAACAAGGCAACCAGATTGTCGTGCGACAAATGAATATGCCCGGAGAGAGCATCAGTCACCACTTTGTCGAATTTCAAGTCGTTGGTGTCGTGAGCGGTATAAGCTGGCTCCAGCTTTGCGTCTTTGTTGTCGTTGTATTGGAGTCCGCTTTTATTGGTGTTTTCCCAATCGAGCTGTGCTTTTAGTTGGGTCGAAATATTTTTACCCATCAAACCATTGTTTGATTTCATCAATGCCTTCTCGTCTGCGCTATCGTTTTGATCGTTCCCTGCTGAGACGTTTGAGCCGATGCCGCCGGTCGGTCCGTCGAGATCCCGTTGAGTGAGGATGCGGCTTTGTTGATGCGCAGCAAGAGCTTCTTTGACTAGTTCTGGGCTGAGCGAGCCGACAACACCTTTCTTGCCTAACTTAGACAAAATCTGTTGGTCCAGGTTCTGCACTTTTGTTGCATTATCGAGGCTCGCTTTATCGTTTGTTATGGCAGCAGAGTCGAACTGAGCGTCGCGGAGGTCTCTAGCACTGGAACGCGCATGTAGATCGATGCTGCGCAGAAGCGCTTCGCTGGTTGCTTGATCCGTTGCTGCCTGGCGAGAAGCGTGGCTATTTGAAATTTCCGAAATGTTTGTTCTCATCGATTTGCTCCGAAACGAGGTGAATCTGCGTAACGCCCTGTTTTGTGCTCGCAGGATTATCCTAATTGTCGTTAGGGTCAAATTTGGGTCAGCGAATAAAGTTGCGCGAGGCTTACTTGCGCAGGTACAGTTTCATTTTCTCTTCGGGAAGATATTGGTTGCCGACTTTCATTGCATCAGGCTCGACGCCATAAGTGATGAAGCCGAGCGCATCGTACATCTTTTTGACTGCCAGATTTGTCACCGTCAGATTGATTTGCTCGATTGATTGAATCTCGGTTGCCCGCCTGATTGCTTCCTGCATGAGCGTTTTGCCCACTTTTGTGCCACGCGCTTCCGGTATTACATAGAGACCCCAGATAAAACCGATGTGTTTTCGTTTCTCTCCCTGTTCCTGGTAGAAACCGACAATGCCCAGCAATTGCGGATCGAAAGCACCGAGAACGAAAACGCTGGCTCCCGATCGCAATCTTTTGACGACGTCGGCGATGGGCGTCACCACCGACTCTTCGTAGGAGGCGCCGAAGGCTTCCGGATCTTCCTTCAAGGCGCGCAGTCGCACTGCCCAAAATGCTTCGACGTCCGATTCAGTGAGTGTGCGAATTTCCATGATATTTATTTGGGATCGGCTATTTTGATCATCAGTTTGCCGAAATTATCGCCGTCGAACAATTTGTTCAATGCTTGCGGAGCATTCTCCAAGCCGTCGACGATGGTTTCGCGATATTTCAATTTTTTCAAAAAAATCCACTGGGCGAGCTGAGTCGAGCCCTCGCGAAAGCGGGCGGCGTAATCGAGAATGATGAAGCCTTCGATGCGCGCTCGCTTCATCAGAATGGGCACGAGATTCGCTCGCGACTTGGCTCCGTCCTGGTCGTTGTAGCCCGAGATCAAGCCGCAAAGCACTACTCGAGCCTTGTTATTGAGCAACGAGTTGACCTGATTCATGATCTCGCCGCCGACATTTTCGAAATTGATGTCGACTCCGTTTGGGCATGCCGACGCTAATTTTTCCTTCCAATCGGTTGCTTTGTAATTGATCGCTTCGTCGAAACCGAGGTCATTTTTGATCCATTTGCATTTGTCTTCGCTGCCGGCAATGCCGACAACGCGACAACCCTTGATTTTGGCAATCTGTCCGACAATGCTGCCGACTGCGCCGGCTGCTGCCGAAACAACAATCGTTTCTCCGGCTTTGGGTTGACCGACTTCGAGCAGACCGAAGTACGCTGTCAGTCCTGTCAGCCCGGCCGCACCAAGCATCGCCGTCAACGGCACCGGCAAGCCTTTCGGCAAAACCTGCGGTACTAACTTGTCGCTGCCATCAATCAAGGCGTAGTCTTGCCAGCCCAAAAGACCGTTGACCATATCGCCGACTTTGAAGTTAGGATTTTTTGAGTCGACCACCTGACCCAATCCACCGCCACGCATCACTGCACCAATTGCTACGGGCGGCATGTACTGCGGGACGTCGGTCATCCAAACCCGATTTGTGGGATCGAGCGAAAGGTAGAGGTTGCGAACCAGCACCTGATTTTTTCCGGTCTCCGGCACGGGCTCTTCTACGAAGTCGAAATTCTCGAGCGAAACGCGCCCGGCTGGGCGCTCTTTGAGCCTGAATTGCCGGTTCATGGTGCCTGTCATTGTTGCTCCCTTGGTCTATCAATTCTTGTAATGGGATCAGCTCTGCGGGAAAAACAGAAATTCATTCTCGCCCTTTCCCGGGCGGATAATAATCACTTTGCCCTCAGTTCTTTTTGGTCTACCCGCCCGGTTGAGCTCGCCATGTGCGCTGGCGATGACCTCGTCTGGGACGACGCGCTTACGGAGGCTGTTGCGAGTGATGCAAACATCAAGCGGTGTATCCATCAGCCAGAGCTGAATATCGGTGTAGCCTGAATTCCGCGCGCGCTCAATTATAGGCTGCCGTTGCTTGGGATTCAAATTGGTGTTGTCGATGGCCAGGTCTTTTCCCTCGCCCAGCGCCTCGTCTAACCGTTTAAAAAATAAAGCGAACACTTCTTTGACATCGCCCTGAATGATCGGGTCGCCATAGAGCTCCTCGCGGATGTCGTCCGCACACATTCGGTGGAAGCCTTTTTCAATCAGCTTCATGGCCAGGGTCGATTTGCCAGAACCCGGTACACCGATGAGTAAGATAATGCGCGCCACATGAAACTCCTTGGCTGCTTACGGGAAGCATCAGCACTTTGCTTCTCCGGGGCGATGATGGGTGCATTATATGGCACCGAATATAGTGTTTTTGAATTGCCACCACATTTAACCAGAAATATTTTGCTGGCCCTGTTCAAAATTGCACAGTTCGGGCACAATGATTATAGGTGGCGCTTTCTAAACCGAGTCAACGGTTTCGGGGCGATTCCCAGGTGTCTTCTCGATCACATAACCGAATTTGCAAGCAATCAAATGTGCTTGCAGACTTTCTATGCACTCTGGAACTTTACTAAGATGTTTAGCCGCAATCAGCGAAGAGCCTCACTAATAGCCGCATTTCTCGCGATTATATGCTCTCCAGTGTTAGCCAAGAGCCAAAAGTTCTTGACCGAACGCATCCAGATTGACGCCAAGCCCCAAGCCGTTTTTGAAACGCTCCGCAAATACCGGACGTGCGATCTTCATCATCGCAAGCTCGTTTCTTACGATGGCAAGAAAGCGTTGATCGACGAAAGCATCGACGGCGTTCCGGTTTATGGCAAGGTTCATTGCCTCTGGGAAGAGAAGGAAGTTCCCTATCAGCGCATTGACTATACTCTGGTCAATTCCGACAAATTCGCTGGTGGCAGCGGCAGCTATGTAATTCTGGCGTCTCGTGAAGACGGAAAAGTCACTCTGGAATTGGAGTCTTCGCTGGAAAGCGGTTTGCACTTGCCTTTCGCGAGCGAAATTAGTCAAGGGGCGGAGCGCAAAGACATGAAAGCGAGGCTCTCGTTGATCAAACGGATGGCCGAAGAAATGAAGCTCAGCGAAGTCGCCGCCAACAACATCTAAGCTGCCGCACGAACCAAGTGCAACTTCTCTCGAAAGTTGTGCGTCTGAGCACCGCAGGTGGTGCCGTTCGTGGCGCCAGGTTCTAGTCTCTTGGCCCACGGCTGCAGGCCAAGACGATCTGGTTAGGGCGCCTGTAACACACGTGTAACAAATCTCACTACACTCAGATCTGTGTGTCCATCTGACTGGTGAGTTAATAATATGGCTGCAGCTGATGTTCCACCTCCGCCGACTGATGCGTCGAGCGCTACGTCCAAGCAGTCCGGCGCCGGGCACTGGCTGACCTCGGTTGTGCACGAGGCTCAGGATATGGGTAGGAAGGCACTCAACTCCAACGCCGCCAAACAGTTGAAAGACTCAGGGCAACACGTTGTCGCAGGAGTCGTTCATCGCGTTCAGAGTGTTGAGGGTTCTGCCAGGGAGACTCAGTCTGCTGCAGCCGTTGTTGCGCGTGACGCTGCCAATGGCAAAGTCGATCCTAAGCATGTGGTTACTGCCGGTGAGAAAGCCGCAGGAACTGTGGCTAAAGCTGCTCCTCATCGGATTGTGGCTGGTGCCGTCACCGACGAGGTTTTGCGCAAAGCACCGTTATCTGACCAGCAAAAGCAGGCGATCCAGCACGTGACAGACCCAAAGAAGGCGCTTCTCGAGCAGGTGCACAGCAAAGTCAACGCCGCTGTAACAAATTTGCCGCCTATGGAAATTACTGGAGTGCATGCTAAACCGGCCGCCAAAGCCAGCGCGAGCAGCACAGGCGCTAGCACTGCTGACGGGGCTCAGAAACATTGAATTTGCCGGAAGCGATTCTCGTTCCCGAACTAACAACCGCTATAATCTGAACCGACTTCTATCTTTGTTGGCAAGGGCGCATGTTAGTCGATTATCTTGGTTATTTTGCCGACAAGGAACTGGTTGAAAAAACTCGCCAGCTCGATTGGAATAATGGCGCCGCCGTCGGTGATTTTTTTGCGATGCTCGAAGCAAAGGAGCTTTTGCGTGTTTGGGGACCGGGCACCGAAGCCCATGCATTCAACGCAGTCTCTGACTGGTTGATCGATAAATGTCGTTTGCCGCAGTTCGGTTCGCAGTTGGGCAAGGAACTGGTCCTGCTTTGCGATTACATTCACTTCGTGCTCGATTCAGCTCACCAGAAAGAGGTGATCGCCAAGATTGCCGATGTCGATCCGGAGCAGGATGAAACCTTCGATGCATCGATCGTCGAATACTTCACCGGTCTCGGTGCGGAATATGCCGACAGCTACTTGGCTAGTGGGTTCGATGAGTACTACGAGATTTTTCGGGACTTGCGAGCAGACATGGAAAAGCACGCTGACAAGACTTTGATTGTCTTGATTCCCTACTGACCTGCCTGACGCCAAGCAATGCATGGCGCCGTTACGCTAGATCTCATACAGCCAAGTCATGCGCTAACAAGCTCCTGGCGCAGTGCCCCTCTGCCCATGGCAAATCAGGAAGGCTGGCAACTCTGGCTGTTTTCCTTGTCGTCAGCGCCTGAGAACTTCATCAAACAACACAGACTCCGTTGATCAAGTTCGGATAAGAGTAGTGCACACCCTTGCCCTTTCTCCAGCAGAAACAGTTCACCAAAGCCAGCAATAACATCCCTCTGATAGCCCTTTCGCACGCTCATGCGAGCGAGGATGTTTCTCGGCTTCAACCAGGTCCAGCGTCGCTGCGCCTAAACCAAATGGGAGTTTCAAATGGCAAAGACGACTATCCAACAGAGCTATCCCCAGGGTAGAGCACGGTTGAACATCGATCTCGCCGCTCGATGCGTGCCGATCGCAGCCGATGGTCATGTGTTGCTCATGAGCGATGATGGCACCATCGATGGTCAGAGCTTCTTCGGCTATTACTACAGCGACAATCGTCTCCTCGACAAGCTTATTCTCACGGTCAACGGTTCTGCGCTCAAGCTGCGTAATTTCTCTAGCCACATCTTCGAAGCGCACTATGTCTACACCAACGACGACCAGACTCTGCTTGTCGACCGCCGTGTGACTATCTGCAAGGGAATCATCGAGCGCATCAACCTCACCTCCTTTGCGGAAGTTCCGACCGATTGGCAGCTCGAGATCAATTACAACGCCGATTTTCGAGCCATGGGTGAAGTTCGCGACATGGGTCCGACCGGCAAGGGTGACATGCTCACACCGGTGATTAGCACACACTCGGTGCAATTCGGTTGGAACGGCGAAGATGCTCCGCGGCGGACGATGTTGATTTTTCGTGAAACGCCGAAGAGCATCGACCGTGACCGCGCTGCATTCATCGTGCAACTCGCTCCCGGTGCCACGACTTCGCTCGAGTATGCGATTTCTTCTACAATCGGCAAGAAGCGTTTTCGCACGCCCTTGTTTTACGCCAAGGCAACCAGTGCTGCTCGCCAACACTACGCCAAGTTTCGGCGCAGTATTCCCGCCATTCATACCGGTTCCGACGGCTTCAACGCTTTGCTCGAAGAGAGTCTGCGCGGCATCTACATGCTTCGCTACTATGCGCAACGGGGCGAATGCATGGCTGCCGGTTTGCCCTGGTATTTCTGCTTGTTCGGTCGAGATATCTGCATCTGGATCTTGCAAGCTGGATGGCTCTTCCCGGAGCTGGCCAAGAGCGTGCTTTTGACGCTGAGGAACTATCAGGCTCACGACTTCGATCTGGTCTGGCCGACTGAAAAGCGTCCGGGCAAAATTCCACACGAAGTGCGTGAGTGCCAGCTCGGCATGATGAAACAGATCGTTTACCACGATTGCTGCTGGGCTGTGGACACGGCACCGCTCTATATTGTGGCCGCCTGCACCATGGCTAATTGGACCAACGACATGGACTTTGCTCGTGGTAT
Source organism: Bryobacterales bacterium (assembly GCA_903970295.1). Next base: position 4,350 of record CAJCHQ010000380.1, on the reverse strand, counting down.
CTACGAAAGCCTCAAGGAGGCTGACGCCTGTGTCACGGCAGAGTCAGTCGAGGGCTTGGTCGTCTACGATTCGGTCAATCGCACGAACAAGTTCTTCATGGAGGAGCCGCAATCTGTCACCGACGAATTCGGCGTCGTGCCGGAATCGCCAAAGGCTGTTTGCGACGTGCAAGGCTTCGCCTGGCAGGCTCGCGTTCTTCTGGGTCAGTTGGCTAAGCGCCTGGGCGACCACGCGTATGCCACTGAAAAGCAGTTGCAGGCTGACTTCCAGAAGCATGTATTCCGCGAGCGCTTCTGGGACAAGGAGATGAATTACGTTCTCTTCGCCATCGGCGGAGTCGGCGTCGATCCGCATCCTTGCCGTGTCTATCAGACAGACGCGCTTCTTCTTCCGCCCGGCTTGCTCACTGCCGAACAGGAAGAAGCGATCGCTGTGCGCGCGCAGGAACCCGACTTATATACCCCCTGGGGTATTTTGCCGGTATCCAGTAAAGGACGGGTGTTCAAGCCCTTCTTCATCCAGTCGCAGTGCGTGTGCCCGTTCCACACCGTTATGGGTGGTGTAGCGTGGTTCCTCCGCACTGGTCATGATCATGCCGCTCATCAGCTGATGAGAGGCTTGATCGAGGCACGCAACAAGCTTGGCCACTTGCCCGAACTCTATGTCGTACCGAACATCGATGTGGGACCGTTGCTCTATGCGGCCAGCCAGATGGCTTGCTACCCGCAGCTCTGGACAGCAGGTGCGCCATTGCACATGCTGTCGCTTTGCATGGACGTGACGCCGACTGCCGCTGGCAATGTCGTCATCAACAAGCCGAGCATCCCCGACTGGATGGGCTTTCTCAGCGTGCGCGGTCTGCGTGTCGCCGGTCAGGTTCTCAACCTGAATTTCAGGCGTCAGAAGGATGGCACCACATCTGTGAAGCGCTTGAAAGGCAAGGAGGTCGATTGCTGCATGTCGGCTGCGAGGCAGAAAGCGGCTTGAGTAGACCTTGAAAAAGTGCAGATGGAGATTCGTCTTCATCTGCATTTTTTTCTTTGGACAAAATATGCCGAAAATGTTCAAATAAAGAAAAGAGTTCCCAATTAATACTACGCAAAGTAGCAACTCCGGGCAAAAAGTAGAAACGAGCAGAAAAACCGAATCGGCTTCCCCGCTCGCTTCTATGGCTTAGTTACGCACGCAGAAAGCGGGCAGTATCATCAGCATGCGGGTAGTCCACCCAGTCGGTCGAGTAGCGAGGCTCTGGTGCTTCGACCATCTTGGCGTGAGCGCGGCTGAGAAAGGTGTAGACATCGAAAGAACCATCAGCGAGAACGAGATCGGGGCATTCATGCCGGTTAATGGCCGTCAGCCCGTTTGCTGTGAGCAATGCGGCGAGTGCGTCAGCGTCGGCGTGGGAACCGGCGATGAAGATTTCCTGCTGTCCGGAATCGCCCGAAGAGCCGCAGTTCGCGTATATCCCCAATGAGGCGCTGCGCAGCCGCTCGAGTTCTTGTGAAAGCCGATGCATGTGCTGTTCCGGAACCGTGCCATCGAAGGTGATGCGAGTAACTATGGTCTGTGACATTTTTAAGCTCCAAGGTTGATTGTTTTACTCAGGTAGTTCGGGCAGCGGGTTCCGTCAGTAGTAGGCTGATGAATATCGCGAGGTGTCGGACAGGTTGGCCATCTTGGCCTTACGCATGGCGCGTCCGGACAATCCCGTGAGGTTCACCACTTCTACGATGCGTCCCCTGATCTTCACTTTCCTCACCGGTTCATTGCTGTTTGCTGCTGCCGCGTCGGCTCTTGCCTGCTCAGCAATCGCCAACCTACGAGCAGCTTCCGCCGCACGGCCTCGAAAACAATCGAGCCAATGCTCATAACGGTTGGTGGGGAAGCGTAAGCGGGGTTTATCCATGTCTCTTTTCTCCTGATGTCGTGCCACTTTCGGCAACGATAGATAGAAACGACCTCAACGCTGAACTAGATAGTGCTAACCATGGTCACGTGGTGCCGGCTCGAGTTGTACATTCAATGATGTTGAAGCAGTTCTAGCGTTAAGGGTGGAAAGTCTGAGTTGGTTTGTTTTCCGCCGGTCTTATTAGTGATTGAATGTACTCTTCACTTCTGTCAAAATCTGCCGCGCCAGGCAAGGCGCAGCTTTTCGGTTAATGATGAATCTAATCCAGTGCAGCCGTTGTCTGCGTATTTCACGCCAACTGGAGCTCTCACAGCTAGCGCTGGGTAATTTTTTCGTTTCACTTAATGTCCTGACCATTCGGAAAGCGGGGTTCGGGGATAAACTAGCGAAGTACGCCGATTCATGATCGAGGCACGAGCCATCTTTCATCCCGTCCAGTCTCCGCTTTTCATGGCGATGCACGACCCTGTGCTTCACCAATTCATTTCGTACCTGGCTCAGAAAAAGGAAGAGCAGGAGAAGAATCCTAAGCTGCATGTGAGGATCGAGCTATCGCGCGAATTCATTACCAGCGTCAGAGAGTCATTTCGCCAGAATATTCTTGACGGGGAAAGGCAGCTGCATGTGCTTTCTCATTTGCTCTCTTCGATTCTATTGGATGGTGAGTTCGAGCTGCACAGTAATGTAATCGGTGCACTTCCTGGTGGGGAAGACAGACCTTTCCACATCCGCGAGCGAATCGATCGGGAAAGTTTGTTTTCGGTTACGGACATCGATCTCGGTAATCAGATGCTCGATCATTTTCGTTATCGCAAAGACAGAGAATGGGTCTCGCTGGAACTCTCGGCTAACTTCGTGGAGTACTTGCCGGCGAGAAGAACAGTTACCGGTGTAAACCGATTGACGAGCCGGGTCAAAGCCGAAGAAGAGCTCTGGAATAAGGTCACAGATGAAATTTTTCAGGTCGATCAATTGCTTTCGCGCGACAAACATTTGCGCCAGTACAGCAAATATGTGAAAGACATTTTCGGCGTCAAAGTCGTCTGCGAAGACGACGCGTCGTGCTGGAGAGTGCACGATAAGGTAAAAGAACTCTCTCTCGGTGGTCCTGGTTGGGAAAAAGTGGGCGAGGCCGATGCGCGCAACGAGCTTGATAACGGTCGTGCCGGGTCGGGTCGATTGCTGGAATTTATCGAAACCAAAGACTACCTCACGTGCCCACCCTCTGAACTGAAGAAAACCGGTTGGATGGCTCTAAAAAGTGTCGCTAAGTGGCATGACAGGCTGTTCGAAATTCAATTTCAGCCGGTTGGAAATTATTATCTGGAACTGGATCATATGGCTGGACCCTCGCACAGCTCCTTCAAGCTTTCGCGCGATTCGATGCGCCAGGAGCTGGCCCAGCGAATTCCTTTATACGGCTTCTATCGGGACCTTCTGAAGATGCTTTTCCTGGAGACCGATGTCTCTTTCGAATATGAGCAAGCGTCGGTAGTAATTAGGTGAGAGCGTTTGCGCATTGACTGAACGATCCGCTGGTCCGCAATTTTTAAGCTCTGGTTCTATGCCATCGATAGCTTCGCTATGATTCACGGCGCCGATCAGATTAGGTGTTTTTCCGATATGGAGACATTGCCCCGCCCTCTGGCATAGGTTCCAGGGGACAGTTTCTTTTCCCCAATAAATAGATCCACTAAGTAAAAGCAGCAAGCTTCAAATACTTGTCGTGTAAATTCAATTATTCGGCTGTTGACAGCAGCCTCAAACGAGTCTCGTTATGAAAAATCGAAAGATGTTCCTCTCTTGGCTTTCGCTGGCTCTGAGCGCGGTCTTGGTTGCGGGTTGCATTCTGTATGTGCGCTCGTTTGCTCCGCCTAGAGTAGTGACCCGTATCCCACAAACCGGTCTCTTTTTGGACCCTTCCAAATTTATTGCGGGCGTAAACTACCCGTGGTATCACTACGGCTCTGACTTTGGTACAACTGCCTGGGGACATGAAGGTGTTTCTGACCCGGCATCAACGGCAGCGATCGAAAAGGATTTTGCGTATCTGCAAAGCCAGAACGTTTTGCTTGTGCGCTGGTTCGTTTTTTGCGACGGTCGTGCGGGTCTGATTTACGGCAAAGATGGCATGATATTTGGCCCGGACGATTATCTCTTTCCGGACATGGATGCTGCTATAAAAATCGCCGATGAACACAACATTCACTTGATGTTCGTTGTCTCCGATTTTCTTTTCTTCAACAAGGAGAAGCGCGTAAATGGTGTCAAATTGGGCGGGCATGCTGACATTGCCACAGACCCGGCGAAAAGGCAGGCTTTTCTCGACAAAGCGCTCAAACCGATGCTCGAGCGTTACGCTAACAACCCGACGGTAGTCGCCTGGGAAGTGATTAACGAGCCGGAATGGGCGATGCAGATTCCCATAGCGAAGATTCGA
>CAJCHQ010000379.1 GCA_903970295.1 Bryobacterales bacterium | reverse complement strand
CGGCTCAGGATGGACAGGTGGGGTTCACTACTTAAACAGTATTTTGGCAGCTGCGAATATTGACTCGTTGGATTTTGAGATCGAGACGGTTTTAATAGCACCTAGAGATTCTGAGTGGCAGATATTTGCGAGCTTGCTTCGTGGCTGGTCAAAGGTGGAGGAGGTTACTGATCTAAACGCCCTGTGGGAAATTGATTCGCTAGGTCTCGATTGCGTCTTTTCTGCTGGTGGATTAGTTGCAGACTGCAAGACACCGGTGATGACTTGGCTATATGATTTTCAACACATGGAAATGCCCTGTTTCTTTTCAACTGCAGATGTTAAAGACCGCGATAGATTGTTCTCGAAATCTATTCAGTGCTCTGCAAAGATTATTTTGAGCAGTTGTCATGCTCAGCATGTTTGCCATGAGAACTTTCCCGAGTCGACGACATTGACTCATGTGCTACCGTTTGTTCCATCGCTGCCATCGAACGCTTTCATAGAAGATGCGTCGTACGTTCGGGCAAAATACAAATTGCCGGAATTGTTTTTCTACCTTCCTAACCAGTTTTGGATACATAAGAATCATCGTTGCGTAATCGATGCTCTCACACTTCTAAAAGCTAAGGGTGAGAGTGTCACCGTAGTCTGCACCGGCGCAACTCACGATCCACGAGATGAGTCGTACTATCCAGCGCTGACTGAACTTATCGCGGAGCGAGGACTGCGTAACTCTTTTGTGGTACTAGGAATGGTGCCCCGAAAAGACGTAATGGCGCTGATGAGGGAATCTTGTGGGATTATACAGCCTTCCCTATATGAGGGATGGAGCACATCTGTTGAGGAATCGAAGGCATTATGCATACCCATAATTCTATCTGACATTCCAGTGCATCGTGAGCAATCACCTCCGCAGTCTCATTTTTTCAGCCCCTTCGATCCTCAGAACTTGGCAGACATATTGATCGATCGGTATCGCAAAAGGATAGTTTCTAAGCGCGATGAGCAATCTGCGGAACTTTCCAGCCAAACTGCTTTTCATGACTTTGGTAATAAATTTAGATCTATAATTCGGGAGTTATTACCCGTCTTCTCGAAGATGTGACTTTGCACGATTGAAAAAAGGAACGTCTATGAAGAAATCTCGCAATGCTAAAGGAAGACTGAAAAAATTGCCAACCTGCGAATGTTTGTTAAATACACCGCAGGAGCTGGGGACCAGATCGAATGAAGTGGAATAAATTGGGACGAATTGTTAAACCCGAGCCGCACATCGCTTGGTTGGTGACACACGCTGGTCCTTCATTTGCGTTGGTAGATGACACCGAAAGTGACGTCATCTCAATCTACATCAACGGTCGTGATGAGTCGAATCGGTCGCGGATCGGTAAAGTACGATTCAATATGAGTAACTTGAAAATTGAAGAGATACTGACCGAGCCCGTGTTGTCGTTAGGCGGACGCGGTACGTTCGATGAAAACGGCACCGGGTATCCGTGTGTCGTTAAAGATGGCGGCAAATTTTATCTCTATTATGTAGGTTGGATTCCCAAGGTTCTCGTTCCGTTTCACAACGATATCGGTTTAGCTGTCAGTTATAACGGAGACTCTTTTGTAAGACAAACTAAGGCGCCGCTCTTTCCGGCGACTAATGATGAGTATTTGGGCATTGGTTCTATGTA
>CAJCHQ010000378.1 GCA_903970295.1 Bryobacterales bacterium | reverse complement strand
ACGCCGCTGTTTAAAGCTCCCGTGGTCAAAGATGGCTGCGCGCTCCCCGTACTTTGCGTCGCATTGTTGCCCAGTCCTGACTGGTCGTTCCATTGTGAAATAGAGCCGCTGCTCGATACCACGCCCACGTCACTTCTGAGCCATAACATGAGATTCGTTGTGGACGGCAAACTTGCGTCATACGTGAGACAAGAAAATACTGACGAATTATTTGAAGAGCTGCCGGCATTAGCCGAAGCCATGCCGACATAGTAAAGATTGGGCATGATCACCGTAGTTGTAGAGCCTACAAGGGTCCATGTCTCATTATTAGAGCTGTAGTAGCCACTAATGGTGCCTGATTGATCTACTAATCTTAGATAAACGGGTAGCGTGACCGATGGTCCCGCGGTCGTTGTGTTATTACCGAAATTCGGTCGAGCGTAGAAATTCACCGTGCCGGTTCCAGAACCAGTAGAGCTGACGCCGATCGCTGCCATGGCTGTATTTTCGTCGAACCCTTGCCTGATCATCAAAACTGACTGCGCACCACTGGTGGAGCTCTGCGATGTCAATTTTCCTTCTATTTCTATATTTCCGCACGCTGGAGTCGACGCGAATCCCATCCAATCGTAATTCGAGTTGATCCCCGAACCAGAACCATTCACGGTATAGAGGGGCGGCGTGCCAGCGGTATAAACGAAGCTGCCTGCTGCCGGCGGGGGTGGGGTCAAATCGACCTCAGTCCACGTTACGGCTTGAGCAAATGCCGCGCTCGATATAAGCAAAGTCATCACCAAAGCTGCAAATAGCGAGAATAATAAAGACAAAGTTCTTCTGCCCTGGCATTTCAACCCATGGAAGCATCGGGTCAAAGATAGCGTCGGTGGACATTCCTGAGGCGATGCGCTCGCTAAATCTGCATCTATCGTGAGAATCAAGTGATTGAATTGTGTGGTGCAAGTGTTCATTTCGGTCTTTCCATGTAATCTTTGCCATTAACCAGATGTGGTGCTACCGTAAAATATTCATCGCGTCAAAACACATTTTGTGAATTCTCTTCGGCTCTGAAGAGTTGGTGACCGTGCCGAATGTTGTTTTCGCAAATCGAGATAACGTCCTCCCTCAATTCTGTGTCGTTCTGGTCTGCACCCACTAGCTCGGTCGCCACTTCGAACGCTGAAGCGAAAACCTTTAAAGAAAATGTGATGTCATCAACGCTTTCAAGAGCCATAATTTTGTTCAAGGTCAATAGCTTGAATCTTGTGTCATGAGTACACTCGCATCCACTGGAAGATCGTGCGTGGCGATGGTTACTTCTGCTCATATGTTTATCCTCATTGTCCTTCATGTTCGCCTGAACCTCCGTATGAAATCAGCCGCCGGGGCGCAACAAAGGTTTGCGCACACCCTCTCCACTGATTGCGGCAGATCCTGCTTGGAAGCGGTGAGTTCGGTCTGCTTTTCGATTTTCTGTTTATCTACAAGTCTCTTCGGCTTTTGTCCTCGTGTATTATTCGCTCCTCGCGTCAGCGACAAATGAAATTTGACGGGAGCGGCTATCAATCCGACGCAGACGTCTAGAACAAACTTGGTGACTGATTTTATGACTCGTTTCATATAGTTATCCGGGTTTGATCATGGGTCGTGTTTAAGTAACCGCGTAATGCGGCGATGTGACTCCAAGCGGTGGCACCACTTGCCGCGGCTAGGGAAAGAGTAATTGGAAGCTGCTAATACGTCAGTATCAGGTGCTGTAACAGTTGGCGAGGGCTGCGGCTCTCGGGACTATCTATTCATACTATTTCGATTTTTTGTTCTGCCATTTGCTGCCTCGAAATATTGGGGCGTCTACATATATAAACGGTCGATTTCCTCCAAAAGTAGACGCTTTTTTTTATTAAATTTTTTAGGACGACATAATTTGAGCCTAAACAGCCATTCGAAGAACCACATTATAAGCCAGACTATACGAAACTAAGTGTTTGACTATAGTCGCAGAATTGTTTCCCAAACTTTTGCACCGGAGTCAGGTGTTTACTCAAATGAGCCACCCGAATTTTTAGAAAAGTGTTAGCATCAAATTAAGTCCGTCAGGGAAACCAGCTCCGTAAGCCGGAGAAAGCAGGTTTGAGTGGACAAGTTCAATGAGCGCAAAGAGATTATTTCTATTCTCGGCATCCTGCGCTTGGCAGAGAAAGGTTTGACTGCAAGTGAAATAGGCGCCGCAGCCGACATTTCGGATAGTCATCGTCGCCCGCTGCTGGAGATGCTTGTTGAAGAAGGAGCTATTCATCAAATCGAGACGGACCTGTCAGCACCGACTCGGTATGAGCTGACGCCCGAATTCAAACACGGTGAAGCAGAAAGGAAGATTCTGAAGAGCTATTTAGCCGAGATGGAAGGTTGGCTTGAAGAGCGACGCTCAGCCACTAGTTCGGAACAAACTGAAGTTGGCAGTGAACAAAGCGAAGCCGTTTTTATAATTGATGATGAAATCGACGCTGACTTTGCCTCTTCTCGAGGCCCCGCCCCAGAAATCTTTACGGGGTTGACTGCAAAATATCAGGCACTCAGTGCTGAAGACGATCTAAAACTGGCTCGGTTAGCAAGAGCAGGCGATCGCGATGCGCGAAATCGTTTCGCATTGCATCATCTCCAGCAAATTGTTCAGTACGCTCGTCGGCATTCCAAGCCGGGCGCAAGCGCCGATGTTGTTCAAAAGTGTCTTATTGATCTCATGCACGATGTGCAACACATGGATTTAGCGTCGACACGCAAACTAACCATAGGTATTTTCAACTCAATACGGCGTTCGACGATTAATTACGAGATAGATCACGGGGGCATAATTCGCGTCACAGCCTACATGCGCAAACTTTGGCGGCAAATCAAGGTCGCTAAATTAACCCTTTCAGAGAATTTCAACACTTCACCAGATATCACCGAGTTGGTAAAAAGAACGGGTTTGACTGAAAGGCAAATAGTGTCGGCTTTGAAATGGGAAAAGATTCTCGATGTTATGAGCCTGGATGACCCGATGAAAATTGGGGTGAAGGCAATTGAATTTTTGCCAGCGAGCGAGTCTTCGTCACCAAATCTCGACAAGCTGGAGAACGAAGAGCGTAAAAAAACTACTTGAACGCATTCTTCAAAAATTGAAAAAACGATCGAGGTTGGTCCTAATTTTGAGATTTGGGCTTGAAGATGGCCAATGCCACACCCAAGAGGAAGTTGGTCATTTGTTGCCCCAGCGCTTAAAGCCGGAAGGCGATCCCGACAGTGGAAAATCGGTCAAGCCATTGAGCAAGGACGCCATCTCTCACATCGAACGGCGAGCGCTCAAAACCCTTAAGAGACAATTTGGGCGTGACCTACAGAGTTTTCTGGAGGTATGACAATGTGCCCTCGGCTCAGTTTCATTGTTACAAAGTTACAAACGAAATCATGCTAGAACTTTTGGCAATATACACAAACCGGCACTAGCCAGGTATTACGGGACCAGTTGTCTTTTCCGATATGTCGATTCAAACCATGTGAAAACACAAGAATGTAATTGTGAACAGTCAACCGCCGAAAAGCCAGCTAAATCCAACTGAAGTTCAGAAGGTATTTGTCCAGAGAGCAACTTTGCAGCGGGGCGAAAATCTCGTCAAAGTCCCCTGGCAAGCACTGGCTGCTATTTGGTATCGCGAATCTTTCTCTACGGATTCGCCTGCCGTTGCGGGCGGGCCATTTCAATTTGATCCTGTCCCTGCGCCAAGTCAACTCCAGACTATGCTTCAACGCTATGTCGAAATTCTGACTGCCAATCAAATCCAAGAATTGGTCAATCAAGGTGTCGAAGAATTCGCATCCGCTTGCATTTTTGCTGCCTGCCATTTACGAGACGTTTGTCGCTATGACTTAGCCGTGGACAAATCCGATGACGCAATAAAGGACGCCTTTTACGGCTACAACGGTCGCGCCTACGGATCATCGCCAAACGACAGTCCCTACGTCATGAACAACTTTGATTCGGCACATTCCAATATGCACATCATCGGTACCCTGCCAGCCAATGGCGGCCGAATTCATGTCGACACAATCGATTTGCGACCCGGAGCATTCACCGTTTACAAGCAGCTTTTGGGAATCGCACAGCTAGATAGATGACGCACTATCGTGCACGGGTGATTGCGATTCCTCGGTGCGAATAAGGATCAAGCCGATGAACACAAATAAGACAAGAAGAAAATTCGGACGCCATCCATGCGCATTCAATCCTTGAGTGCCTCATTTAAGTTCTTTCATGACTAACCTGGCCCGCATTTGCGCACCTGGACCTATTGCCGGTAGTGGCAGATCGATTTAAACTTTGGCGTTCTGCCAGGTGGTGTTCGGCCGCCCTGTCAGTTAAGCGCCATCAATAATGAGATTCGTCGGTGCAATTACACGTAATTGATTGGGTCATAGTCCTGGCGACGCTTCTCATTTGCTTCGGACCGGCACTATTTCTTGGTCGTCGCGCCTCGAAAAATACGGCTGAATTTTTCGTATCGGGACGGTCGGTGCCCTGGTGGCTCGCGGGATTGTCGATGGTGGCAACGACTTTTAGCAGCGATACACCGAATTTAGTGGCTGACATCGTCAGGCGTCAGGGAGTGTCTGGCAATTGGTGTTGGTGGGCGTTTGCTTTAACAGGACTGGCGACCGTGTTCTTTTATGCACGCTTGTGGCGCCGCTCCGAAGTGATGACCGATCTCGAATTTTATGAACTGCGTTATTCCGGGCGAGCGGCAAGCGTCGTGCGCGGCTTCAGATCGATTTACCTTGGTTTATTTTTCAATTGCGTGATCATGGCAACCGTCAATCTCGCCGCCTGCAAAATTGCCGGCATACTTTTTGGTTTGCCACGCTGGGAGACGCTTATCATTTGCGGCACTCTGAACGTGGTTTTCGCCGCTCACTCCGGCTTATGGGGAGTGTTAGTGATCGATATGATTCAGTTCTTTGTGAAAATGTCGGCTGTAATCGCTGCTGCCTATTTCGCTGTTCAACATGTTGGCGGGCTCAGCGTTATGGTGGAAAAACTTTCACCACCCCATTTGGCGCCCGACGGAAAACACGTCTTGCATTACCTGAACTTTTTTCCTGACTTCACTAACAATTGGGACATGGCTGTGGCTGTGTTTGTCATGCCTATCGCTGTGCAGTGGTGGGCAGTTTGGTATCCGGGTTCAGAACCTGGAGGTGGCAGTTATATCGCTCAGCGCATGCTGGCATCCAAGTCGGAAAAAGATGCACTCGGTGCTGTTCTTTTTTTCAACATCGTTCACTATGTCGTTAGACCCTGGCCATGGATTTTGGTTGGATTGTGCTCTCTCATTGTCTATCCTGAACTGGCGGACATTCAGCGAGCCTTCCCGAATCTCGACCCGAGTTTGCTTGGGCACGATATTGCTTATCCAGCTATGCTCAGATTTTTGCCGGTCGGTTTTATCGGCTTGATGGTCGGTGGTTTGATCGCTGCTAATTCATCCACTATTCTCACGCATTTGAATTGGGGCGCATCATATCTGGTGCACGACTTTTACCGGCGCTTCATCAACAAAGACGCTGATGAAAAACACTATGTATTGGTGGCTCGGTTGACGACAATCGGCCTGTGCCTGATTGCTGCAGCTTTGACATTCTTGCTTGACACGGCTAAAGATGCTTTCGATGTGATTCTCCAAATTGGAGCCGGGACGGGGCTGCTCTATTTGATTCGCTGGTTCTGGTGGCGCATCACTGCCTGGTGCGAAGTGGTGGCAATGGCTGCTTCATTTCTCGTGTCAGTGATTGTCTTGTTGTTGCATCATAGTGGTAGCGATCTCAGCTCTCATGCTGCTCTTCTAATCACTATCGCTGTGACAACTCTGAGCTGGTTGGTCACAGCATTTTGCGGACCCCAAACTGATGATCAGGCGCTCGTCCGATTCTATAAGAAGATCAAGCCACCTGGGCCTGGTTGGCATCGCATTCGCGCACTGGCCGCTTTACCCGAGCCAACTCTGGAAAGCGTTGGCGACAATTTTCCGCTTGCCTTACTTGGTTGGTTTTGTGGTTGTGCATTGATCTATTCGTCTCTGTTTATGGTCGGTGATTTTCTTTATGGAGATACAAATATTGCCGTCCTCCTCTTGATGGTTGCGGCTTTGAACGCGACGGTGCTGATTTTTGTGATCCGCAAGCTTTGGTCCCCTGAGAATTAAATTCTTTCATGTGACAAATATGTCAATTTGCTTGCCTACATTAACGGCAGACAGAATGATCCCGCTGGCTGGAGCGATGGCAACTGCACAGCTATCTCAAAGCTAGCGAACTAATTGGCGTTGAGTGCAGAAATCAGGCGAACTAAAATGACAATAGACAATCAACGACTTCAACAGGATGCCGCTGAGTTACAAGGTTTTTTGGGCTCTGGGCAGGCAACACGAGCAGCGGCCATGCTGCAATGCGAATATGACTCAAACCCTCAGGAGGCTGTCATACTGGCACGAGCCGCTGCCCAGCAGGGTTCGAATTATCCATTGCATGTGCGCATCGACCCGGATGGCAGCGTATCAGTATTCGACAATAACGTCACTGCGCAAGATCCTTCAGGATATGGCACTTACGCTGTGAAGATGTCTGAGCTTGCCCAACAAGCTGCTCAGCCCGAGCCTCCAGCCAGTGAGATAGCGCCTGCACCACTCTCGGTGCCCACGTATCAGTCGGAAGTGCAACCGCCACAGCCGGTGCCCACGTATCAGTCGGAAGTGCAAGCGCCACA
>CAJCHQ010000377.1 GCA_903970295.1 Bryobacterales bacterium | reverse complement strand
CATTTTCCCCAATCAGCTCTCAGCCAAATCATGTGCCGACGCTTTGGAAGAGTTGTGGCTGCGGCAAAAGCCAAAGCTCTGAGTCTGAAAACGCGGACGCACTCGCTTGACAGCCCTTGCTGCATTCACTAGACTGACTTCAGTAAAGCGGTTAAATGAAGGCATTGAAGTGAAGCAGATTACTATCAGGGGAGTTTCGCAAGAGCTGGCTCGAGCGCTTGAGGCAGAGAAAAAACGACGTGGAACATCCCTTAACCAGACGACGCTGGACCTCCTGCGACAAGCTCTCGGGATTGGTTTGGATGTATACAACAATGGCTTGTCGGAGTTCGCTGGTACCTGGAATCGGAAGGAGTTAGCTGCCTTTGAAAAAGATACGGAGATTTTCGAACACGTCGATTCCGAGCTGTGGCAATGAGGAAGATCTGTGTCGACACTTCTGCGTACACTCGCTTCAAGGCTGGTGACTCGCAAACCATACGGATCATATCTGAGGCAAAGATTGTGGGTATTCCGGCGATAGTTTTGGGTGAGTTGAGAGCCGGTTTTCGGGTTGGCCAGCGCTACGAGCGAAATGAATCCGAGCTACGAGCCTTCATGGAGAGCCCTGTTGTTCAGTGTTTGGATGTGGACGCAGATGCTTCTTTCTGCTACGCAGAGATATATCTGGAGCTGCGCCGTAAAGGCACGCCAATTCCGTCAAATGATATATGGATTGCGGCACTGGCGATGCGTGAAGGCGCCACCATTCTAACCTTCGATGCGCACTTCGAGTTGATCGACAAAGTTAGTAAGTATCGACTCTCCTGAGCCAGGTGTGACGCCGAAGAGATATGCAAATCCCTCCATTTCACAAATCATCAAAAGCGCTTGATGGCGGCGGTGCTGGATTTAAGTAAAGATAACCTGAGCTGGAACTCTTATTCAGAAAAGTCGATTACTCCTTGAGTATTAGTTCAAAGCCGCAATTTCCGAATGTGCTTCACTGAACACCGACAATGAATTTCTGAAGCACTCGGTCAAGCTCTTCATCAGAGCAGTCTTTGCTCAAGTAGTCATCCATACCAGCGTCTAGACTATGCTGGAAAATATTTGTCTCAGAACTGGCTGTCATACAAATGATTGGAACGCGTTTTCCGGTGCCGATTTCCATCTCTCGGATTTCAGCTGCGCACTCAAAGCCGTCCATAACAGGCATGTCGAGGTCCATCAGGATGCCGCCAAACTCGCCCCGCTTGACCATCGCTAATGCTTCAAAACCGTCTGAGGCGACGTCTACTTCGTATCCGAGGGCTGTGACTAAAATGGCGTTTGCTTGCTGAACTATGGGTGTGTCACCACTATCAGAATTTTTTTGATCATTGTTTCCAGGTTTCCAGTTTGGAGTTTCGCGAGTCGCTACTCCTAATGCGCCTTTTTCCTCAGCATGCGCTTTCTTATTTTTGGTGCGCCTCGATTCCACGTCTGCGCCGCATTTCTTAGCGTGCATCTTGTTGTGTGAATTCTGGGTGAACATCTCTTCCTATGCCGAAAATAATAGCCACTTGTGGGTTCCACGTGTTTTACTCTGGGAAAACGCATTACCAATTGATAACCGGTAAATTGTCAACCAGAGAAGCAAATTTTCCTCATTTGGGGCGGCCCGGTAATGTTTTGGTAACCTCATTTAGCTATCGTGTCAGTTTGGGCGACACTCGGCGCCCGGTAGGCGGCCTCTGCAAAAAGGTTTCTCTATGCAAGAGGGGGCAAGCGCCGCTGGAGACAATCAATGGGGCAGCAGACATATCACCGAGTTCTTTCTAGCCGGCCGGAAGCCGGCTTTCATAACACGTCTGAAATGTCTGTGGTCAATCAATCGGAAAGCACACCCGCACAAATCGAGGTAAACCAACAGCATGCAAAAGAGAAATTTGTCCGCGTCACCTCTGCCGACGACATGCTTGTCGAAAGACACGAGATCAGCAGAGTCGCGCGTAGCATCGGCGAGATGGCACAGCAAGCTCATCTGCCTGAAGAAGCTATCAATGCCAAGCGAGATGAAATCAAGCATCTTTTTACTAGAGCAATCTCCGACGCCGACAACATTCCAATTGAGCGCATCAAGAAAAGACTTTTCGATCTCGCACCGCAGATAGAGGCAGCTGCCGGGCCTAATTTCTCTCGTGAAGATCGCGACAAATTGTTGCTTTCTGATGCCAAAGAAGTGCCGTCTAAGCGCGCGGTTTTATATAACCTTTTACAAGAGGAATACGCTCTCAACGCCGCCAGAACGGCACCTTCGATGCTCCGGGCTTTGTATGCGCGGGAGGCTCTAGCGGGACACACCGATTCTCTCGCACCACTGGCGAAGCCTGCGAACACTGCATCGTCACCATCGATTCTCGGGATAGGAGCACTTTCACCGTCTGCCAGTGAAATTACGCAAGCCCGGCAGCTGATGGCGGAAGCTGCAAGGCTTGATCCGGAAGTCGGTCAAGTTCGGAGCATTGATGAACTAGCGACCAGGGCTAACCATCTATTCGGC
This sequence comes from Bryobacterales bacterium, assembly GCA_903970295.1. Next base: position 1,932 of record CAJCHQ010000377.1, on the reverse strand, counting down.
GACCTCTTGCGCCAGGCTCAACCTGACGTAAATTCGGACCACGCTCTCGCTGCTCACAACGATCTCTGGCAGGCGACCAGGCTTGCCAACAAAGACACGACTCAGGCCAATCATTTGTTTCAATCAGCCAATGCCCAGGCCGATCAAATCAACTACGCGCAAATTCAAAAAGAGTTAGAGAGCGGAAGCTTAAACGAGCAGCGGCGTCAGTTACTGCAAAATATTTTGCTCACGTCTAAAGAAGCGCGACTCGAGTATGCCTACAACCTCGTGCAAGAAGGGCGCCCAAATGAGGCCAAGGTTTATTTGACCAAAGCCAGTGTCGATACGCCTGAGCTGGCGCGACAAGATCCGACTTTCGATAAAACGAGAGCGGCGGCTAGTGCTCAATCAGCCTCCGACGATGTGATAAAAAAAGAACAAGCCCTGACTCTCAATTTGGGCACTTCGCTCAATGATCCTAAAGCCGCCGCCCAGCTGTTGCCAAAAGTTCTCAGTACCCTCACCCTGCAAACTACCGATCTAGCGGCGGCGCAGAAAGATATCGCAAACGAACTGCAGTCCGCCAACGCCAAGCTCAAAACAACTAGTCTGAATGATGTAGATGAAGAACGCTTGCAAAATCAGGTTAAAGAATGGCAAAGGCAGGAAGTTGCTCTGCGAACCGATCTTGACCAACGCAAACAAGAGTTAGCCAACACCCAGTACAAAGCGGCGCTTCTTGCTCTCGCTTGCCAGGACACAAAAACGGCGAGGACTATGCTTACTGGCGCCAAAGAAAATGATCCTCAGTTGTTTGATTGGATCAAGCAACAAGGCGGCAAAGGGGAAGAGACATACAACAGACTTCTCGAGCAGTCGCAGGAAAAATCATTCTGGCAAAAGAACTGGCATTGGATTACTGAAGGTGGCAGTATCGTGGGCGGTGCCCTGGCCGTTGGTGCGGCAGTAGCTTTCGCTCCCGTCACCGCAGTGGGCGCCGCCGTGGTTGGCGGCGCCGCGCTTGGCACAATCGCTGCCAGTTCCGCTGCCATGTACTACGCCAAAAAATCGACAGGCGAAAATGCCACCTGGAGAGACGCGGTCGAAGGCGGCTTTAACGGCGGGCTCGCCTCTCTAGGTGCCGCCGCGCCTCTCTATGGTGCGCTCATCAAGAGCGTGCCCTGGATCGGTGAAGCGGCAGGGGCAGTGGCTCAAGCCGTTCCGCAGGCTGTTAGCAAAATAGCGTCGCTTGCCCCAGAAGGACTCAAGGCTGCTGCTACCCAGTCTATTGAATATGGAAAAGCAGTCGCTTCCGAAGCGGCCGAATTGAGCAGACCTGTAGTTTCTCGAGTGGCCGAAAGAGTGAGACCTTTCTATGATGAGGCCGCAGCCGGGCGCGTAGCTGAGTCAATAGTCGGCGCTGGCGCCTTCCGGCACACCCCGGATGCTTTGAGAAAGACTTTAGAGCCGCTCTTCGTGAGAGCAGTGACGAGAGCCGTTCCCAGTCCCACATCATGGGCTCTTGGTGCGACTTACGGCAGTTATCATTTCCACCGTCGACTGGCGGATGGCGACTCCTTCGGTCATGCCGCTTTGATGTTCGTGCCCAGTGTAGTGAGGGGCACTATGCTTGCTAATGGGGTGACGAAAGGTCTTGCCAACACTGGGTCTTGGCTCTCCCGCAAAAACTATACTCAGTCCGGCGAATATCTGTCGAGTCTCGCAGAGACTCTGCCTCGCTCGCTTTTGCCGACCAATAAATTGGCTTTAGGTGTTGGTGTTTCCTACGCTAGCGTCAAAGCCGGCGCTGAGATTGCCAACGGCAAATCACTGCCAAAAGCAACCTGGGAGGCGCCGTTTGATGTTCTTGAAGGAGCGCAAGGCGGACGTTTAATCATGAATGCCGGTCAATTTGCCAAAGAGGCCACTCCTCTTGCCGACTTGCCGAAA
>CAJCHQ010000376.1 GCA_903970295.1 Bryobacterales bacterium | reverse complement strand
AATGTGACTTCCCGAGCCACACCAATGTGTTCGGCCCGAGCAAGTTTCCAGTCTGCGGAAATGAGTTTTTACTTATCACCCTGCCTTATCGGCGACCGAGATTTGTTTCTCAGACCTTTTAGACTCTTTTTCTTTTTCTCTTTCGCTTTCGATTTCGGCTATGGCCTCGGTCAACCAACCGATTCGCAAGATGCTAGACAGAATCTGACTGACGGCTCCGAACTGCTGGGCAAGAACAGAAATCGACTGCTGAGAGCGGACAAAGGCAAAAATTGCCTGAAACACGATTCCTACTTGATTCAAGCCAGGGCCGTCTTTCCACCAGGACCAGGCAATCAAGCCGATGGCGATGAACTGTGTCAGCTCGTTGAATGGAAGCACGAACGACGCCACTGTAGTGTTTACGTGATTGGTCTTTCTAGCCACATAGACCGCTGCGTCAACAAGTTCATTTAAAACCGAGCTTCGATTCTTATGATCAACTTCATCTTGGTCTTTGTAAGCCATACGCAGATCGTTTTCAGTCCGAGACCTGTCGTTGTTCATAGAGGCCAGTTTTCGACCCAGAATCACAATCACAAAAGTGCCGAGGAGAGACCAGACAAAGCTACCTCCTGCAAGCAATACCCCAATCAGGTATAGCTGGCACATGAACACTGCGAAATCATTAAGGGCCACGACGATGCTAAAACCAAAGCCGATCAGCGAATTGATGAAGTCTCTCAATTCCTCCTGCAGAATCTGCCCAACGACGTCGAGTCCAAGCTTTTTCTCAAGTTCCTCCCATTTGTCTTCGCACTGGCGATTGAGTTCCTTTGTTTGCCATTCTCGGTAGTCGATAGCCAGTTTGGTGCGCAAAAATTCATAGCAATTTTTGCTGAAGTTATAGGCGACCAAAACGACTAGAGCCATGATCGACAAATGCAAAAAATTGGTCTTATCGGTAAGAATGTGGTCCACAGCACTCACAAGATCACCGGCTAGTCTTCCTATAAGCGCGTATGCGCTTGCAGAGCCGAACATCAGGGCAGTAGCTAGAATAAGAATTAACCAGGTCTTGTAACTATTCTTCCGCTGCCAAAAGAAAGGTTTCAAGAACCGAAACAACCTGCCTGGCGCCTTGCGAATTTCCATATCTTCTTTAACGGTGACTTCCGATTTTGCAATCATGGCTATCCTCCTCTTGCACAGGAAGCTAGACGGCGCCGGCAAAATTGTTCGCCAGACTTGGGTCGCCTTATTGTTTTGAGAATGCTGTTAGTGCCTGCGATTAGGATCGGCAGTCAAGTCGTGTGGGGGTAGCACCCGTACGAGAACATCGAATCCCAGCTGATACTGAGTCGTGTTAATTGGGTGAGATAGTCGTTCTTTTTTTGTCTTTACAGTTAAGTTGCGAAAAAAGAATAGTTACCCCAATGTTGACTGATTTGCCAGGCAGTAGCAACCGGGTCGAGAGCTTCTGCCAGGCGCCGTTCAAGAAAATACCTTTCCCCGCCCGTAAAGTTGTAGGTGCCGGTGGCGTCTAGTTGTTTGCCACAAGCAACGGTGATTGGTTGTTGATTCATGTGGCTTAGATAGTCGAGTCAACTACCTGGCTAAGTTGGACGAGAAGAGATGTTCACCCAGAATTCACACAACCAGATGCATGCTAAGGAATGAGGCGCAGACGTAGAATCGAGGCGCACCGAAAAGAAGAAAGCGCATGCTGACGAAAAAAGCGCATTAGGAGTAGCGACTCGCGAAACTCGAAACTGGAAACTGGAAACAATGATAAAAAAAATTCTGATAGTGGATGACACACCCATAGTTCAGCAAGCAAACGCAATTTTAGTCACAGCCCTCGGATACCAAGTAGCCGTCGCCTCAGACGGTTTTGAAGCATTAACGATGGTCAAGCGGGGCGAGTTTGGCGGCATCCTGATGGACCTCGACATGCCTATTATGGACGGCTTTGAGTGCGCAGCTAAAATCCGAGAGATGGAAATCGGCACCGGAAAACGAGTTCCAATCATTTGTATGACAGCCAGTTCTCAGACAAATATTTTCCAGCATTGTCTAGACGCTGGGATGGATGACTACTTGAGCAAAGACTGCTCTGATGAAGAGCTTGACCGAGTGCTTCAGAAATTCATTGTCGGTGTTCAGTGAAGCACATTCGGAAATTGCGGCTTTAACTGATACTTTAGCCCTGCTCCGCATCGTAATAAGTTGGTAGCAAGATAACGCTAGCTTCAATCTGTGGCATCACACCGGGCTCAGGAGGGTCGATACTTACTAACTTTGTCGAAAACTCGAAGTGCGCATCGAAGGTAAGCTGCCACAGCTCGGAAGTCAGTCTAGTGAATGCAGCAAGGGCTGTCAAGCGAGTGCGTCCGCGTTTTCAGACTCAGAGCTTTGGCTTTTGCCGCAGCCACAACTCTTCCAAAGCGTCGGCACATGATTTGGCTGAGAGCTGATTGGGGAAAATG
>CAJCHQ010000375.1 GCA_903970295.1 Bryobacterales bacterium | reverse complement strand
GATCTTCTTTGCCGGTGCCGTCGCTGCCAGCCGGTCTAAGTTGTTGAAGATCGCTGGGATTAACTCCCGGGCCGGCTTTCGGGGCAGTGGGAGCGGGCGCACCATGACCGGGGTTATGCTCCTGTGAGCCGGATCGAGCTGATGGTTTAGGCACAGGTCCTGATTCCGAAATATCACCCGACGGTGTGTTAGAGATTGGTGCGGGCGCTACTGGTGATTGCCCGGTGACCACACCAGTACGATGCGCGGGAGTCGGAGGGGTTGCCGCAGCAATGTTTGAGCTCGGCAGTGTAGGCGCCGGCATCGGTTGCATCGCCAATTTCTGATCACTCTTCGCTGTCGTTAGCACCGGCTGCGGAGGCAGAGTCATTCGGCTTTGAGTTTGGGCCATCGGCGTCGGAGCGACTGGTTTCACCTCCGCGGTTTTGACCGGCGGTGGCACCGATGGTGGCGTTGGCAACTTGGGCACAGGCAGATGCAGTGGTGCCTGCGGCTGCGGGTGAGGAGGTTCCGGCCTTTCCGGTCGATTGTCAGCTCGAGCCTGATTTTCCTTCGGCTGAGAAACGGCAGTCTGTTGCTTCGGTGGAGCAGGTTCTGCAGCTTTAGTCAGATGTTTTGGCTGCGCAGGTTGCCCGGCAGCACCGGCAGAAATCTTTCGATCAGGATTGTGGTGACCTGACGCCTCTGCTGATTTTTGGGCGTGGACATTAGTCTTTGTTACCTTCTTCGACTCGACGGTATCGTCGACAAAGGTTACATCCATCACTTGTGGGCGCGGAGGAGTTGGTACGAAGAACAAAAAGACAAGCACGAATGCCACCACTAGAAGCACGAAGTGCATGATGTATGAACCGCTAGCTGCCTCGCTGATAGCGAATGCTGATGATGGGTAAATGCCACTCTTGCGAATCAACCTCGCTTGTCTGAATGCATCTTGCATAGAAAACAGAATAAAAGAGATAAGCAACATCAAGATCAGAAAAGATTGCGGGCTCTTGGGTGAGATTTCCAAGACGCTGGCAACGATTTGTTCGTTCAATCTCATATGCAGTGCCCGGGCAATCGTTTCAGATGTGCTCAGAATGGGGCTTCTGAAAACCCAAAAGAGGAGAATGAAAAAATTGATCGCGCCCGTAGCCAGAAAGAGAAAACCCTTTCGCGTTTCGCCGTTGTAGATCTGTCCCACACCAGGCACGACAGATAAAACGGCAGCCACACCGGGTTCTCGAACAGCCGTATTGCTTTCGAAACGGGGAGGAGCACTTTGCATAATATGTACCACGTCGCCAGAAGCTAGCGCGCCATCCAGCGCGCCCATTCCCACACGAGAATGCAATCTAATCCTAGGCGCCCGCGAAAGCACACAGTAGTCGATTAACCCTGAACCATAGGCCTTACTGAACCCTAGAAAAGATCTAGGGTATTCTTCCTGCCAGTGTCTGACTGGATCGGTTAGATAGTTCAGCCGCTCTGACGCGTTCGAACAACAATGCGCCTTTCTCTTCCCCACAGCCTATGCAATGAAAAGCATCGAGACACTTGGGCTTTCTCAACTTGGAGAATACTTTCTGGCAGCTCGGACACTCGGCTTGCCACGAACCAGGTGGCATAACTGCGTCGCTGCACTTAACTTTAGCTCTGCCGCCAATAATCATGACAGTGTCCAACCACACCTGATCGTGCCCATGCCCGGGCGCAAGGGCATGAGCAATTTCGTGCAAGATGGTGTCACGAACATGCTCTCTATCGTTGTTGCAAATATATACCTGAGAAAGCTCGATGCGCTTGGATTCAATGAAGCACATGCCCAATGCACGCCGACGTCGATTGATTCTGAACTCCCAATCATCGAGACTCCAGTGACCCATCAAAACTCTAGCCATCGCTACAGCTTCAGCTTCGTGCAAGAACACTGCCTCCGTTTGTATACAGAAAATGTACCACCGGAGTAGTCCATTTACGCAGTGAGACATCTTCAAATTCCATAATTGTTCTTACTGTACAGTTGGCAAAATCGTTGCTCAGATTCGATCAAGCTCGCGTGCATGCCAGTCCAGGCAAAGCACACAATTTTTTCACGTACCGCTTTTGCAAATCGAGGATAATCACGTGGATCTCTGCAATTGGCTAACGCATATGAAGCGTTCGTTGCTTTCTACCAAGCTAATCACCTGTCTGACGCTGCTGGACTTATGTTCAACAGCGGCGCTAGGGCAGCACAAACAGATATCTACGGAAAGTTTAGACCGCATTGTCGAAACAGAAGAACAGCTGGACAAGGTAAGAACATACCTCGACATCGACGAATCCAAGATCAAAGATTTCGAAGTTTCGCTTAAGCAAGGCGATTACGAAGTTGATGTCAACACCGGCGAGAAGGATTTGCCGGGAGCGTCCGGACCGGTAATCGAAGCCCACAATGAAGAAGGACTTTCGATCGTCATGGATCTAGTTTCGAGAGGTCGACTTTCACCTGAACAAATATTGGAACGCACCGAAACGATTTCTAAGCTGATACACACCAATTCAGATGATGAAATGCCGGTTCGATCCCTGGCTTCTGTCGGACCGGAATTCACATCCATTGACGAGAAGGGTACGTTGGAAGTGGCCGGTGACAGCCTCTCGTATCTGACTGGGCGCTGTCCTGAAAGACCCGGTCAGAGAGTGTTTTTTGGCGTATTGCAACCCCATGGTAAAAATCTTTCCGTCTTAATCACAGCTGTGCAGCCGGGCGGAGGAAAATTCGATCTAGACGAGGCTAAGATTTTTTTGCAGAGCCTCAAATCATTCAGAGAACGCCATGATAAAAGTCCACATTGGGGGCAGCCGCAGCTCAGTTCCATCAGTCAAGCGCTGGGCAAAATTGCCGAAGTCAATCTGCCTTTACCGGCAAATTTCAAAATCAAAGAAGTCAATCAGGGTATGTCACTTTTCATTCTAGAAAATACGAAACCAAAGCAACTAATTACCGTGGATCTGGTCCCCAACCATAAACCATCGGCGCAAGCAGCTTTGACCGAATTATCGAAAGCGACGACTGAGAGCATTGTCAGCACGCAAGAAC
>CAJCHQ010000374.1 GCA_903970295.1 Bryobacterales bacterium | reverse complement strand
GTTTCATCACTGCATGCCACAGTCCACAGCTTCTGCTTCGATTTAGAGACGATGACTTAGATGGACTGAGACTTGTTTACCAGCCAGATTATGAGATTTATCTGGATAAGATACCAAATAGTATTTTTGACGAAACACTATCATTTGTTTCTCATCTTAAGTCGCTGCAAAAAATTATGCTAAATGATGCGCCGATAAGCATCCGTGGTTTGAAGAATCTTCACCTCGATGAGCTTACACGGTTGCGGGAACTCGCCATCTCGAACACACTAGTGGATGGCAAGGAGCTCGCTCGCTCGCCCGTTCTAGGGCAGCTAACCTGGCTCGAAATGGGAAGAGGGCATGAGCTACAGGCAGTACTTAGATCTCTCCAGGACTCACAGAAAATCTGCTCTCTAAATTTGGCATATAGCAATTTGACTGATGCAGATATCGGAATCCTGACCACCATGCCCAATATGCTCAAACTCGATTTGTCTGGAAACAAAATTACCAATAACGGTTTAGCCAAGTTGACAAAATTGAAGAAGCTGATCGACCTGAAGCTGGAAGACTGTCCGATCACCATATCGGGCATAAGCTCGCTCACAAAACTGCAGAATCTAAAATCTGTGAGCCTACCTGCCAACTTACGAGTGAGCCGGGAAGCTATAGAAGATAAACTGCCGCATTGCAAAGTTACGTTTCAAGCGATGAAGTTCAGCGAGCTCATTAGAAGTCAGCCAGACCCCTGAGATAGATGCCCGGTTTGACCGTTCGGCCTAAACTCGCAAGACATAACCTACGCCATGCACCGTGGCAATTACTTCGCCTGCGGGATCGATTTTCTTTCGCAGCCTCTTTGTCGTGCTGCGAAGGGCCTCTTCGGTCGAATCTGAGTCTGACGGCCAGACATGGTTTAAAAGTGCCTTCATAGTGAAGACCTGGTTCGGATGCCGCATCAAAAATTCTAGCAATTTGAATTCTTGCGGCAGAAGTCTAATTGGTTCGCCGTTTTTGGTCAATGACAACGTGTTCGGATCTAGAACCAGGTTTCCGGCTGTGAGAATGCTTGTGAGGAGGTTCGTCGGGCGTCTAAGAAGCGCTCGCACTCGCGCATTAAGCTCGCGCATATCGAAAGGCTTACCAAGATAGTCATCGGCACCGGCGTCTAATCCAGTTTCCTTGTCGACTACGGACGATCTGTTCGTCAGCATTAGTACCGGTGTAACGCCGCCATGCTCCCGGAAATTACGCAGAATCTCGATACCCGTTTTGCCAGGCAGCTCGATATCCAAAATAATCAGGTCATACGGAAAGATGCGCAATTGTTCCGCTGCCCGCGTTCCGTTTGCCAGATGATCGACGACATGGTGAGCACTGACCAGCAGCTCTTTCACCAGGCTAGCTAGATAATCATCATCTTCCACCAACAACACTGTAGCCATGAAAACCGAACTCCGTAGATAGCCACTAGATTTTTATCGTCAATCAACTTCCAGGTCACTTTTTACCATAACATACTAATGAATCACCTTTCATTGCTGTCAGGACTGTGGTTCTCGAGTGGAATTGAGCTTGCCAAAGATCCAAATAGCGCTGTCTGACTTCCCCCTGAAAGTTCAGGGACTCTTCCTCATCTCGTTGATACTGATTTTGGAGTTCGTTTTTTTTGGTGCGCAAGGGCTACTTTTGGAAAAAGTGGAAACAGAATCCAAACAGCTCGAAGTCGCACGAAACATCCTCGATCGCTGCACCAGATTGCAGGAGCTAATCTATGCGGCACAAAACGCCGGCACGAAATACACATTCACCAAAGAGGAACTTCAATATTATAAATTTGAAAGTTCCGTGCGCACAGCTGAAAGTATCTTCGCGTCCTTGAGAGACAGTCTCAAAGGATATTCAGCCCAATCACAGAGACTCCAGGTCGTGCAACAGGACTACGCTCATACTGTCGACCTGTGCCACCAAGCTATGTCTATTGCGCGCCAGGCGCCTCCCAGTCACGAATTAGCCCTGATTCCATTCAGATTGATTGTGGAAGCTCGCGCTGCTTGCGACAAATTGAATGCCCAACTGATTGTCTTCACCGAGAGCGAACGAATCGCTCTGAGGACCGATCTCGAAGGTCCCCGGCAGGCGAGAGCCAATCTGAAGAAACTCTTCCTTGTTGCAGTGCTGGTCAATACGTTGATCATCCTCTGGTCAGCCTATTTTTTCCTGCGCAACATTTTTGTCAAGGTCGACATTTTGATCCAAAACGCTCACAAATTGGCTGAAGGTCAAGCCCTGAACGCCACCATAGCGGGCAAAGACGAGCTGGCCTATCTCGATCAGGTGTTGAGCCATATGGCTAATACTGTCAGGAGAGAGCAACAAAAACTGAAACTGAGTGAAGAACGAATTCGTGCCATGATGGAAACTTTGCCGGTGGGAGTGATCGTGATTCGCAACCTGAGCGGCTCATATATCATCGAACACGCCAACAAGACAATACTGGATTCGCTTGATTACTCGGTTTCCGAGCTTTCCGGACAACCATTTTCGCTCTTGTTCGCTATCCCAGGTTCCGGCACTGTTGACTCCAACGCGAGCGCAGCGCAGAGCGCTGAGTCAAAGAAGCAGTCAAATCGAACCGAGTGGCTTACCGATGCCAAGACGGGGATAATCGAGTGCGTTTGCTACGCGAAATCGGGACTCGAAAGATATGTGCAAATCACCGCTTCCGATATCAACCTCCCGGTTGGACCACGCGTTCTGGTCACGCTCATTGACGTCAGCGAAAGAATGGAAATCCAACAGCTCAGGCAGTCATTCGTGGCCATCGTCAGCCACGAGCTCAGAACCCCTCTAACTTCAGTTCGTGGATTTCTCACTTTGCTGCAAATGGGCGCGTTTGGAGAACTTACCGACAAGACTGTACATGCGGCGAGCCGAGCAGAAGCAAATGTAGTCGGACTAATCAACCTGATCAGCGACCTGCTCGACCTTGAAAAAGTAGAATCGGGAACGATAAAGTTAGACCGCTCGCTATTCGCTGTCGCGGCTCTGATCAAGCAAACTGTCGACACGATGCAGGAAAATGCCGACGAGCATAAGGTTCACCTGAAAGTTGAATGCCCACCAGAAAGCCATATCTTTGCTGACTCCAACCGTCTTTTGCAAGTGCTGGTCAACCTCACTTCCAACGCCATCAAATACTCTCCTTCTGGCGGCGAAGTATGTATTAGTTGGCGGCAAATGACGAGCGATGGCGGCGAGATTTCGATCACGGACGAGGGCCCTGGGATTCCAGAAGCACAGAGGGCGGCAGTGTTCGAGCGCTTCTATCAAGTTGGTGGCGCTAATCAAAAACATGGGAGCGGGCTGGGGCTGGCGATCTGCAAAGCAATTATCGAGCAACATGGTGGCGTAATTGGTGTAGATAACAGAGTCCAAAAGGGAAGCCGTTTTTGGTTCAGGATACCCGGCACATCAACCGGTGTCGAAGAACTGCGCTTAAAGAACGACCCGAGACTTTCAAAAATATGACTTTTGCAAACAGAGTTTTAAGTTTGCGCAAGCAAGGGATCTTGTTGGTCGCCCTTATGCTCATTCTTGAACTTACTTTCTATGGTATTCAGGCGGTTCTTCTTGAGCAAGTAGAGACAGAGGAAACGAATATTGAGGAGACGCGCTCTGTTATCGATCGCTGTAACAAATTAGATCAGTTGCTTTTCTTAGCAGCAAGATCGGGAGCCAGATATTCGTTGCAACAAGCTCCCGCTTATCGAGAGGAATTCGTAGGGGCAATCGCCGCAGCTGAAGCGATTTTCGATTCATTGCGCAAAAGCTTGGTCAAATCTCCTGAGCAGCTCGACAAATTCGATTCAGTGCACCGGAGATTCAGGCAGCTGGTGGAGTTGTCCGAGCAATCCGTGCGCATCCTAGACGAGGCGGCGCCTGGCACGAAAAATACGGCTGTGCCCATTGGCTTGGCCGATAGACTGCGCATCACAGGTGACGACATGATCGATGCGCTCACTATTTTCCTGCAGAGCGAACATGAAATTCTGAGAGAGAGTCCAGTGTCAGAGCGTCAACAAAGAGTCAATCTCAAGAAATCGCTAGGTGTCTTTATTGTCATTCATGGATTGGCGGCGCTCGCCATAGCTTTCTATTTCTTTCAAATGATTGTCGGCAAAATCGATGTAATTGTCTCTAATGCGCATAGATTCGGAGACAATCAAGACCTGCTCCCGCCGCTCAAGGGCGAAGATGAATTGTCTGATCTTGATTGGGTATTTCATCAAAGCGTCGATAATATCAATCGAGAGCGGGCGGTTCTAGAGGCGAGCGAAAAACGGCTGCGTGCAATTGTTGAACTGTTGCCGGTTGGCTTGATTATGCTTCGCCACATCGGTGATAGTGCGATCATTGAATATGCCAATATTGCCATACTAAAAATGCTCGATTATTCGCCTGCAGAACTAGCAAATAAGCCGATTTCAATATTATTTTCTCGGACCGATAAGGGTCTCGAGGGAGGCAAATCTCTGGTCGATCTGATCAGCGCAGGAAAAGTCTTCGAGCAGACATGTTACCAGAAAGACGGGGCGGAACTGCACGTAGAAATTACTGCGGCGGAATTTGCGACACCGGCAGCGGCACGCACTCTGATCAGCATCCTCGACGTTAGAGAGAGATTTGAAATCCAGCAACTAAGGCAATCTTTCGTTTCGATCGTCAGCCACGAATTGAGAGCCCCCCTCACTTCTGTGCGTGGCTTTTTGACATTGTTGAAAATGGACGCTCTAGGCCCTATTCCAAACAACGCGAAAGAATCTGCCACTCGCGCGGAATCGAATGTACTCCGCCTGATCAATTTGATCAATGATTTGCTCGATCTCGAGAAAGTTGAATCAGGCAAGATCACACTAATGTTAGAGGATGGAGCTCTTTCCAGGCTGATTGGGCAAGCAGTCGATGCTCTGAAGGAATTTGCAAGCGAGCATGAGGTTCAACTGATTAGTGAACAGACAGACTTCAGGGTGGCGGCTGACCCCGGGCGGCTGGTGCAGGTTTTGGTAAACCTGATCGCGAATGCGATCAAATACTCCCCGCCAGGTGAGAAGGTGCAAATAAGCTGCAAAGATCGTGGTCATGCATGGTGCGAAATTTCAGTGATCAATCAAGGGCCAGGATTGCCGGAGAACCAAAGAGAGGCCATCTTTGAACGCTTCCATCAAGTCGGCGGTGCCAATCAAAAGCAAGGTACCGGACTCGGTCTTGCTATATGCAAAGCGATTATCGAGCAACATGGGGGCGTGATTGGTGTCGAAAGTGAAGCCGGCAAAGGTAGCCGCTTCTGGTTTACGGTTCCTAAATTGTCGGATTGATCGTGGACTATATTCGATGAATGCTAAAAGCCAAGGCGGAACGCTTGTTCGCAGAGATATTAATGTGGGCGATTTACTGAACCAATAATGTACCAAACACTGCGTAAGATTACGAACATCGGGAATCGCAAAGCACATCTCAACAGGTTTCTGCTTACCACTTAGCTTTGGCGCTGGCTCACAAATTCACTTTATCCCTTCGCCTGGAGGTGCATTTTTTATGGCTAATATTGAATCGACAGCGGTCAAATCTGGTGATTCCGCTGTTACTTCCAATAATAAATCTGGATCAGCATATTCTAGCTTTGTGCGACAGCTGAATGCCGATGCCAATAAATATGCGCAGGACCCTCAGCAGAATTTCGAAGCCATACAAAAGCTTGTCGACGGAGGTCACTTGCCCGAAGTCATGCTTTATGGAACGCAGCATAATTTGATTGATCACCAGAGCAAAAAAAACTCCGCGCACAAGACTCACGAACACGATAAGTCATCTACTCCTGAGCATAAAATTACTGCTCCCGGTTCGACCCATGATTCTTCGACCCATAATTCCTCGAGCGATAAAGGAAAGCACTCGCTGCCTGTTTCTATCGAACAACGGGCAAATGCCGATGCGACGAAGATTATGTCTGACTTCCAGAAAAATTCTGCTGGCAGCGCTTTCCAGGAATATGCGGACGCGATCTCTCGCTTCGACGCCGGCCACAGCAATCCATCCGAGCAGTTGAAATTTGCCACGCAATTGACTGACTCGCTTAATAAAAACGATGTCATGACAGACATGCTTACCTACGCGGAGTTGAACAATAAATTTAGCAGTCCGCCAGTTGAGAAACCGGCGCCATTGGCGCCCACACCCGGAAATCCTGGGGGCGAAAAACCGGCGCCGGTGTCTCCCACACCTGGAAATCCTGGGGGCGAAGTGCCAGTGCCTGTGACTCCTGTAACTCCCCCGCCCTCACCAATACCAACTCCTTCTCCCACTCCCACTCCGACCCCTGGTGGTGACGGCTCGAGCGGTGGCTCTACAGGTGGTGGCACCAATGGAGGCAACGGTTTATTCATTGATGGTGAACAAGTTCTCCAGGGCGGGCCTTATGGCTCAGCGCCGACCAGCGCTCCGATTGGCACATTGCAAAGCCTGGGTGTAGATACAAGCATCGGTTTTGGTGCGCCCATACCCGGTCAAGTCGGAGTGGCCTTTGCTCGAGCAACCAAAGATAATGGATACGTTACCGTCACAGAGCAAGCATCCTGGGTCGCCGGTACTCAGGTCAAAATACCCATCCCCGACGGTGGGTTTGCCTCACTGGAGCAGCAAATTTCGAAAACCAATACTGACGGATCTGCCGTCATTGAAGGTGCCGACGGCAAGTATTACGATATTTGGTTGGGACAAACCTTGGCCCAGGGAAAAGTGGGCACGGTCAACATTGGTAATTTAAATGGTGACGGCACAAATGGTGGCACAGCAGCTGATGTAACTAAATTGCTCTCCGCCATCAGTCCGGAGAACGGGACGCACAGGCTGATAATGGCCATTCCTTTTGCCTGGGCCAAACAGGGAAATCCGGGCGCCTTCCCCACAAATGGTAATTCGGACATTCCCGCTGGGAACAACGGTCCGCTGCAAGAGGGTGAGATAATTAAACCGACGCAGCAGCAGGCAGATGCCTGGTTGGCAGCCCATCCGAATGCCGATGCCAACACTGTGCAGGCTTTGAAAGATATGACGGATTGTGGAATAGAAATTGTCGACAGCTCCGGTCCCTGGCAAGCAGGTGTCTGGCAGATGGGTGCTAACCAGGTCGATTTCAGCCAATTCAATTCACTGCTGAACGGCATGCAGGTGTATGACAAGCCATAATCCAGGGAGTTTTGAGGGGTAGTTCGTGCGGTCAACATTGCAAGATCCTTTCCGACCGGAGACTGATGCATTTGTTCGTGATCCTTATCCGGCCCTGACTAAACTCAGAGAAGAGGCACCCGTCTGGTGGAGCGAAGGCGGGCAGTATTGGCTCGTTACTGGCTACGAGCAAGGTCAGGCGATTTTGAGAGATCGGCGCTTCGTTAAAGGTATGCGTTTATGGCAAGCGATCGGAGGTAGTGAAAAACTCACCGAGCAGCAAAAGACCTTTGTCAAAGCGCGCTCTCGCTGGTTGGTTCACCTCGACCCGCCAGATCATACTCGCATACGGGCGGTCGTGAATAAGGCTTTCACACCTCAAACTGTGAGTGCCATGAAAGACGAGGTCAAGTCCATTGTTGATGACCTTTGGCGGGCCGTCGAGCCGAAGCACGAAGCAGAAATCATCGCAGATTTGGCGTCTCCATTTGTGATGAGAACCTTGTGTGAACTGCTCGGGGTGCCTAAAGATGATCAACTTAATTTTATGGATTGGGCGCGCACTCTCAATCAACACGTAGGTAAAGGGCTCGATCTGGCAATGGACAATAGCGACATGAAGTC
>CAJCHQ010000373.1 GCA_903970295.1 Bryobacterales bacterium | reverse complement strand
GTGCAAACCTACGGCAAGAACGGCGTCACCCAGGTCAGGACAACGACAAAGACCGCGATTGCCGCTCCCACTGCCCCCGCCGGCAAGCAACCGCCGGCTCCTGCCGCCGGGCAGCCGGCCGCTACCACGACAACAACGACCACGACCAAGCGAAAAGAAGAATTCAACACTCTGCAAGAATCGACTCAAGTCAAATCAACGGCCAAGGCCTGGCAGACATTCGACGATGTGATCACTCTGAAACCGGGGCAGGATCTCATACCGCTCAGTATGCTTGTGACCAATAAAGGCTATCAAGGCATCATTATGCTTCTCAACGGCAGCAAATTGGCCACTGAAAAAGACTGGAAATCTGATGTTCTCACGATGCAAATGCAGGGGGCCCTGGCGGTCGGAGATAACAAATTGACTATTCGTGGTTACGGCGCCCCAGGAGCCACATTGCCCTGGAAACTGACCACGCCCAAAGCGGTGATCACGGCAGTTAAACCTGGCACCGGAGCTTCAAATGAGAAAGTGACAATTTCCGGACGTCACTTTGCCAAATCGGCTGGTGGCGATCTCGTCAAAGTCGGCAGCAAATACGCAACGATCAACAGTGCTTCGAATAAAGAAATCAATGTGACTTTGCCGGAGGGTTTGGATTCCGGAAAGACACAAATCGTAGTCAGCGTAGGCGGTTATCCCAGCAAGCCCTTTGAATTCGTCATTAAAGGAGCCCCGGAGGTGACCGGCGTCGATTTGATTTCAGCGCCGCCTGGACAAGCTTTCACCGTCAGTGGCAAGGGCTTCTCCACGACCGCTTCCGACAATACTGTCACGCTTGGTGGCGTCCCTGCCGCAGTCACATCGGCATCGGCAAACAGCCTCAGCTGCACAGTTCCGGAAATGTATTTCCCCCAATGGAATGTACCGATTGTCGTTAAAGTTGGTGGCGTTTCTTCGAATGACACGATCAAACTCAACATTCAGAGCCGTGTCATTCCTAACCAGGGCGTGCCCGAACAATAGACCTAAGCCCGCTTCGCAACGGGTAGAGCTTCATGCACTTTGCTGTCAGGTATTGCCTGCTTGCGATCGAGAGCGAATATGCCGGGCGATTTTCCATCGAACGCCACTTCGATCAGAAACTTAGACATACGCAGGCCGTAATCGAGCACGTGCCCATTAAAAGCAATGGCCGCGAAGGTGCCCGGCAAATGTTTGAGTTCGCCCACCAGAGGTAGTCCATCTGCGGTCGAACTCAAAATCCCCGACCAGCGATAATCAATCGGCACGCCGAGAATTTCCGGAAAACGATCTTTCAGATAATGCTCTAATGCGGTTTGCACCGGCTTAGTCACTTCATCGAAATAACCAGTTTCTTCTTCCTCCATTTCATCGATGAACAATTGCCGGCAACCGCCCAGCAAAAGTCTTTTGTCAGCCAATTGGCGAAAGTATTCCCAGCCGTAATTAGCGCAGCACACTTTATCGAGGATTTCTTTCTTCAAAGGTGAAGTGACCAAAATTTGCGTGCGACCGGTTTTGAATTTGTCTTTGAAAGATGGCTCGAATAAAGGCGTGTAGGC
This sequence comes from Bryobacterales bacterium, assembly GCA_903970295.1. Next base: position 19,408 of record CAJCHQ010000373.1, on the reverse strand, counting down.
ATTGGACGTGATCAAAACCCGAGTCGCGAGAATAACACGTCTGGAAGTGTGCACTTCGACGCCACCACCGCTACCAGGTGCCAGCCTGATCACAGCTTCATTTTCGTAAATAGCAGCCTGACTCTGGGCGACCAACGCCCGCACAAATTTGACGGGATTGAGACCGACGTCGCTTTCATTCAAGAGCGCACCATAGAAGTCACGTTCGATCGGATCGGTTTTGAGTAAACCAAAGGAGAAGCCATCTTCTTTCATGAGCGTAGCTGACTCGGTCAAGTCATCGAGTTCCTCGAGCGACGAGGCGAGCGCATACGACCCGCACTTTTGATACTCGAAATGGTTGCCGAAGCGCGTCTGGAATTCCTGAATCGCTATTTGATTTTCCTCGGCAAAGCCGTAGAGATAGCGCGCATTTTCTCGCCCGAAGCGCTTGATTGCCATGCTGTAATAAGGTTCGATCCCGCGCAGAACGAAACCACCGTTGCGACCGGTCGAGCCTGAGCCCAGGGCCTGCGATTCCACAAGCACGACTTTCAGCCCCGGGCGCTGCGACAAATAATAAGCGCAGCCACATCCATTGATGCCACCACCAATAATGACAACATCACAACTTTCGGTTGGTCCTTCGCTAACTTGATCTTCGTCGCTGTCCAACCAGAAAGAAAGTGTCATAGGCTGCGCGCTTCCTACGTAACCGTCGCCGAGTGATCCGACCATAATATACCCGCGCTGTCGGACTGGTACCAGGGCATTTTCTAGCGCAACTCGCATCATTTCGCGCCAGCTCCGTCAATAGTTTCTATTACCTTATATCATAAGCATGCCAGTTAGCCAAGAAGACGGCAGGCGCTGGTTTGTAATACCGCGTCGCCGTTTTCATTGACTGCCGCATTGCTCAGAAGTAGGCACATGGAGCCTCCCTAAACAATGCGGCGAGGCGCGACGATGCGACCCGAGGGTACGATCCGCAACAAACTATCTTCTCTGCCCTTCACATGAGTGATTTCTTCCTGCACTCGCCAGCCCCGATGAGAGACTATGCTTATCGCCTTTTCTCTGACTTTATCAGTCATCAAAACTCCAGGCACTGTGCCGAAGCGGACTGTGTTGTGTCCCTCCAGAATCGCCTGCACAAATACCCAGATGGCAAAGAGAAGACTCTCGTTGTGAGGCAGCTGCATGTGCTTTAGCTGTTCCGGTGTGGGAATGTAACAGCGGTCACCTGATCGCACCATGGCATCGTCTGTGAGATTGCGCATCAGGCGGAAGATAATCTTTTTCTTGTCTTGAGTCAGTCGTCCCTGGCGCGCATCCCAACCCAATTTATAGAGAACAAGCGTGGCATGCTCGAGCAGACCGTCCTTGTAGCGAGGATTGCTTGTTGTCCCACAAGGCACGTAACCAACCTCATCCAACTTGCTGCGCAAACACGTCCACAGAAAAAGGGCGAGGCTGAGGTAATTTTTGTTGACAGTGAATTCAATTTCGCCAGGCGTCGGAATCAGATTCAAACCGATTTCAAAAGCCTTCTGGTCGGGAACTCCTGGTGGAGTTATGTCTCGTCTTAGCATGGTCTTCTCCTGCCGTCATCTTAAAGTAAATGGGCCGGCCCATCGCACTGCCGATGGTACTAACATGAGCCCGAAAAAAATCCAAGAAAAACGCCAGGAAAAAGAACGACCAGCCAGCAAGTTCGGTATCACCGAACTTGCCAGCCAGCCGCATTAGGGCAGCTCAGTGCAACTTGCAGCAGGCACAGAGCGGTGCATCCTTGGCGTTCTCGTCCTGGGTGAGGACGATGCGATGCATGTTGTGCGCCAGGGCGAGGTCGAAGTCTTCGCCGGCGTTAAGCTTGTAGCGCACTTCATCGGCAGCGAATTCATGCTGCGTTACCTGGGCGCCATGGTCTTCTTCGAAGTAGGCGAGCTTGACCGTGAGAATACCGCCCGGCGCTCCGGTGTAGGGAGTCAGGTGCTTGATCGGCTGGCCTTCTGGTTCCAGACCGAGCTCGGCCAGATGATCGAGTGCACCCGGCTCATCGTCCTTGACCACCGGTGCTGCCGACGGTTTGGGCGAAAACGTCAGAGCGTCTGCCTTGAGAGTATGACTGCCGGGGCGCAGCAAGTCCTTGGTGCTAAGCACTTCTTGCCCGTCGAGGAAGGCCTGAACTCTGGTCAGGTAGGTGGCATGCACTTCGATGGACAGCTTGCCCGGCTGGACGCGCGCCATGACCGTGCCTGATTTGAGCCCGATCGTCGGGGGCTCGAGACCGGTCGCCGCTTGTCTGAGAAAGACACAGGCGTTTTTCGATTCTGTCTTCATAACGAACCTCACATTTGAGAATTGGGGGAGAGACGAACCGAAGTGGTGCCGGCAGCAGCTGCTTACCGGCACCACTTCAGCGAACCCACAAGCACTCAGGTCTTGCCTTCGGTCAAATTGCCTTTGGCGTCGACTTCGTACCTGTAGCCCCAGGCTTTCGTCACTTCGCCTGTATCTTCGTCGACCTCGGTCTGAGTGGTGAGAATTCTCACACCACCCTGCTTCCAGATGCGCGGCAAGAGCTTGAGCGACTCCCGAGCCCATGATGGCTTCAACGGGCCAGTCAGGGGATCGAAGAGATGCTCGAGCACCAGCGTCCTGCCGTTGGCCGAATCGACACCGCCGTCGATTACCGAGATGTCTGGAGAGCGACTGATGGTCAGCTTCGCCACCTGCATCTCGAGCCAGATCTTGCGGTTGGCCTGGTAAGCCTTGATCAGCAGCAAGACTTCCGTCATCCACTTCAGTTCGATCTCCAGAGCCGGGAACCGAGGGGCGCCCGTCTGGCTATGAGCAGCTTCGGCAATTTGCTGAGCCTGCCGCCACTCCATCACCTTCTGCAACTTTCCGTCCAGGGTCGAAGGAATCGGTCGCGCGAGCAGCGCGGCATTCCAACCGTTGCCAGCCAGATTGGAGTTGATCTGCCTGAATCGATCCTTGATCCAAGCCAGCGACTTATCGTTGAGTTCCTGAATCGAATCATGATTGAGAAACTCGAGAAAGAACGTGAAGTCGCGATAGTCAGCGATGATCTGGAAGATGCGCCCGAAATCCTGGTAAGGGATTTTAGCCAGACGCCATTTGCCGGTGAAGCGCAGAACGTTGCCCTCTTCATCGAGCATCTCCCGGCTCTTGTCGGGGTGCGGCACATAATCTGGCGCACCCTGCTTCAAGCCGGTGTCGATCGCCCGCCGGCGATTGATCTCCGAATTCGGATTCTCGAGCTTTTCGAAAATCGGCATCGGCACTTCGATTTCGCCATTGACCGGGCAGAACTTCGCCTCTTGCTGTTCGAGGAGAGTGACGCCGATCGTGTACGGATTGTCGTACTTGGCAGTGGGGTTGGTTTCGAACATATTCCAGAACTTGAAGTTCAGCTCCATCCACCAATTGGGCGGCAAGCAGAACTGGGGATCCTGGGGGATCTTCTTGTGGCACCACGATGCGAAGCTCTCGTTCATGAACTTCGTGCGGCCCTGCGGGTGGAAATATTTGGCCACTTCAAAGACGATCGTGATGATTTCCCGCTCCTGATCCGAGAGACCGGGGTTCTGCTTGGGATCGAGGATGAAGGCGCCGATGTCGCGAACCCGATTGATCGGATCGCGCTTCAGCCGAGCTTTGAGCAGCTCGATGCGCTTGTCGAGGATCTGGGCATCGAACGAGCCCGCGTCCTTGTCACGCGCTTCCTGCATCCGGCGCAGTTCGGATTGCAACCGCTTGCGCAGAAGCTCGTCCGGCACTTTACGCTGGTTGTCGCGGCAGTACTCCTCGATGACGAGGGCGGCATCGCAAGTGTACTCGAGACGCTCGATACCAAACTCGGGGTCATTGGCCAGCTGGGAGAACCGATCGGCCCAGGTCGCCATGCGCTTGAGAATGGTATCGGCACCCGTCTCCTTGAACATGTAATTGTGCTTGAAGAAGTGCGAGTGACCGCAGTTGGCATGCGGTGCGATCAAGCAGTTGAGAGCCATAGAGCTCTCTTCCCGCATATAGGTGTAAACAGGATCCGTATTCAGAATGAGCTCGTATGCCGGGTTTGCCTTGCCCTCGTCATATTGGCGCATCCATTCCACGAAGTGCTTGCCATTGGTCCAGGTGCCGGGAAAGACCGGGAAACCGACATAGGCTTCCGACGATCCCACTTCGACATTGCTGGAGAAACGGTAATGGGGCGGATAAGGGTCACCCCCCATCCGCCGGAAGACGGTGCGCGCCAGCTCGTCAACGAGACGGAACCGGGGCACGAAGTCTTCCTTGAAGTCGATCCAGTCTTGCATGATCACTCTCCTTCTAGGATTTGGTCCGGATCGCGTCCTTGCGGAGCGATTTGACGAACTCTTCAAACACCGTCTGCTTGTTCCAGATCTTGGCCAGGTAGACGTCCTGCAGATACGGCTGGGGCAGACCTTGAATCGCTCTGCCTCCCTTGTCCCAGGAAATACGACCAGAGCGACCGCTCGACTCACTTGTCACTTCAAGGTACGTGATGTAATTGAAGCCGGCGTCGATCAGATCACGATAATCTTTACGCATTTCGTCTTCGCTGTCGGACATGTCACCGTCTGTTGCCTGGTCCAAATAGCAATTCCAGCTATCGGGATTGTAGGTTTCCAGAGCGTGCTGACGGATGAACTGCAGCGAATCGCGGAATGCCGTACCCATGTCGACCTTGACGGTACGGAATTCGTCTTCGGTGGCGCACAGCACATGTTTGGTGCCGTGAGCAACCATGACCAGCTCGACGTGCTTGTAGTTCTTCTTCAGGAAGCGGAACTTCAAGTTGTAGAACAGGTAGATATTTTTCAACATCGCCTCGTCTACGGAAGGCGAGCGGTCGACCAGTGCGTAGAGCACCGCTTGCGTAATGGGCTCGCGGATTTCTTCGAACTGCCAGTAGCGCTTGTCTCGGCGTGCCAAGGGAATCTCAGAGATCGGCGGCACGAGGAACGGGCTGTCTGCCGGGGGCTTTAGCTCAGGGTTCGAAGACATCAGCGCGGCCACCCGCCGAGCCCGTCGCCTGAGCGAGTCTTTCAGAGAAAGCTCGGCGCGCGAACCGGCCGGTCCGAGCCCCGAAAGTTTGTGGCCGACGACTTCCGACTGCGGAGCGGCCTTTTTCTTGATCAGATTCGGCAGTTCAAGATTCTTGAAGAGGGTATCTTCGATCTCCTCTTTGTCGTAATCGATGTCGATGCCGGATTCGCCATCGCCCTGGCTTTTGCCTGAACCTTTGCCGGAGCCGCCACCACCACCGCCGCCTTGATCGCGACCGAAAATGAAGCGCCACTGAATTTCGCCAACGACGTGCCGCTTGAGGGCTTCGTTGTCGATGTCGAAGATGCGGTTGTTGAGAATTTCGTCGATGGTGAGCGGTTTGACGTTACGGGCGCTGCGTTCGAAGTAGCGCATTGCGTCGACCGGACCACGATCGAAAGAAAAGGAACCAGGCGGCAAGTAGACGCCTTGCTCGACGGGAGCCGGCGGATCGCACAAAACCAAGTCTTCGGCTGCGACCGGGGGCCAGATGCGGTTGGCCGGAATGTGCAAAGAGGACTTACCGCGCGCCACTCTCGGCTTTTTCACTTTACTCATATCATCCTCCATCAGGAGATGTTTGAGAGCAGCACCGGCTGCCTCAAAAGGTTTCCACAGCGAAAGGCAAATCGGCAAACATGGCATCCGCTGAAGCTGCTCCATCCTGGCAGGAGCCAATATGAAGCACCGCCAGTAGTGCCGTGTCGCTTGTCGCAAAAAAAAGAAAAAGGGAGAGTCCCGTGGTTAAACGGGACCCTCCCATCGACCTAACCGAGCTTGCTAGTCTCACCGAGGGCAACCCATGAGGGTGTGCTACGGAAGCAGCGGGCTAGTATTCGTCCTCGTCGCCCAGCTCGTTCATGTAGTTCTTCTGCTCGACCTCTTCGACGATCTTCAGCGCCATCTCTTCGGTCAGACCGTAGAGGCGCTGCATCGTCGCGAGACCGCCCTTCTTCTGGCTCGAGGTCTCGGCATTCTGCGCACGCAGGATGCTGATCGCCGTCGCCGCGGGGATTTCCTTCATGATCTTCTTGTCGATCGCCCGACGCAGAGGCTCAAAGTAGGTGAAAGGCAGTTCCGCCTCCTCTCCTTCCTCCAGCTTGCCGTCAGCCACCGCCTTCTTCGTATGCGCCTTGCGGGCGGACAGAACCTGGTTACGGAAACGGTCCAGCCCCTCGCGATAGGTGTTGCGCTGCGAAGAAGTGATGCCCAGATTGGCCTCGATATCGGTGACAAAGAGACGATCCGATTCGGTCACCGAGCTTTCGTCCGCCATCATCTCGTCGACGATGGAGACATAGCGGCTCGTGAAGGCCTGACGAAGGTCACTCTGCATGCCGACATCCTTGCCCGACTTCTGATTGTCGAGGAAGATCTGCATAGCAATCCGAACCGCCTGGGCAAGGCGGCGCGCACGCCACTTCTTCAGATCGTTTTTGACGAACATATGCCATTTGCCCAGGGTCGAAGCCGGGGGCGTGGTGGCATCCTTGCTGGTATCTTCGCCCTTGAACTCGCGTTCGAGACGAAGCGTACGATCCAGCCAGTCGAAGACGTCACGAGACATGACGTAATTGCGACCGTTGGCTTCAGCCAGTCCGGCCATCTCGTCGATCACCTTCTGCTGGAAGCGGATCGTGGCGCCCTGCATGCCCTGCAGTTCGCCGGCGCGATCGTAGATCGCCTGGATGTTGAACCGCGTGCCGGTCTCCTTGTAGTCGAAGAAACGGCCGGCCAGGATGTCGACGAGCTTCATCAGGCTCGGGATATCCGGGTGCGGGGTGACACGGGTGGCAGAGAGGAAGCGAGCCGCCATGTCCCACACCACCGGATCGACGTGCAGATGCGCATCGGAGTCCGGGTTGGCGTAGTCAGTGCGATCCCACATCTTCTCGAGTACTTTCTCGATATCCGGCGAAGCGACCGGATGACCGACGTCGAGTCGATTGAAACGATCTTCGTACGGCTCGTTACCGGGAGTGGTGACGAACTTTTTGTACTCGATCGTGTTGGTGTGAGCGAGGATCAAGAGATCCACTACCGTCGTGCGGCTGGTGTGCGGAGCCGGATACTGAATGCGCCGCGACTGCGTCGCTTCCAGCTGGTTGCGGAAAGCCATGACCGAGTTCTTGGCCATTTCGACGAACTCCGCCGTGCCACGGTGTGCGCGGTTGTAGATACCGTTCAGACGCACGGTCTGCTCGGCATCGACATCCTTCATCCCGTAGTGCGTCAGGTCTTCCTCGCCGAACATCACGGTGTTGTCGTACTTCAGCGGTTCGGTCTCGGTCAGAGTACCGATGCCGACGGAGCCTTCGTCACCGTCCAGGAAACGGAACCCTTTGATCTCGAGGTTCTTCATCATGGCAATCGGGTCGGAGCCACCGTTTTGAGCCGCACGCATGAACGGCTCGGCCACGGCCAGATCCGGGAAACCGACCACGGAGCGCACGGCGCGCGGGAAGCCCAACGCGTCGACGAGCACCGAGACGAAATCCACGCCCGACGTCAGTTTGCACATGTTCTGGATCGTCGGCTCCAGCCGATTTTTCGCGAAAATGCGCTTGGTATCGAAGCGACCGAAGTTGAGCGCGTCGACCAGGTTGAGCCCCTGCAGGAATTGCAGACGGTAGTCCGCCGCTTCCTCCAGACGACCGCTCTTGGCCATGGCGTTGGCGAGAGTCGGAATCATGGCCGGGACGCAGAGCGGATGAGCCCGCATCTGCGAAGTGGCGACCATCAAAGCCGGCTCGCTGTCGACGTAGAAGCGCTTGATCTTGTTGGCGATCGCGCTCTTGGCGGTGCCGGCGGGACCTTCCATGAAGAACACGGCATAGGCGTGCTCACCATTGCGGGCGGCGGCGTTGAGTGTAGCGACGAAGCGGCTCTGCAAACGCTCCATGCCGTAGATGTCGGAGAAGGCGTTGTAGACGATGATGTTCTCATCGCCCAGCTTGCGCCGCGCCCTCTCGGTGCCGACGTGATCGATGCCCTGACGGACGATGATCCGCCGCGCGCGCATCAGAGACGACTCCATGGTCGCCGGATGCTTGATCGCGTGCGGGAACATGTCCACAAGGGGACCGGTGTATGTCTCGGGGATCCAGAATTTCGGATCGCCGGGGTTGACAGTGATGAGCGAGGTGTCGCCCTTCTTCTGTTCGTTGCGCCTTTTCAACATGGTAGTTCTCCTAAGACAGGGTTTCGCTAAACAGGCGATTCGCTCGGAAGTAGCGGATGATTTCCGCCAGGCTCTCGTCCGAGTAACCGAGAGCCGCCAGTTGTTTCAACGCCTCCTGCTTGAGCCGGGAGTCGCTGGGGTCGAGTTGGCGGGTTTCGTCTGCCAGGCAGATCTCGATCCTTTTGTAGTGGTCGCGAGCCAGAAGCACCGAGATTGCCTGTTTGAGTTCAGGCAAGGTGTCCCAGCTAGGCTCGACATCGGCGGCCTTGACACCCATCCGTTCGGCTTCTGCCTTCAGGTACATCTTGATGCGAGCATCAAGCGAGCCCCGGAACTTGCGAGTTTCCGACTGTTCGGAAATTCCCGCAATCAGCTCCTCGATGGGCTTGAGCACCTGTTCGACGGCTTCCGTAGAGGCCGGCAGTTTCTTGCCTTCGGCATCTTCATAGAACCGCTCGCCTTTCACCGTCGCAATAGCGAGGTGAACGTAGTTGACGAAGCGGTTGTGTCGCAGACTATCGAGTTCAGGAAAGAACGCTCTCTCCATGGCGTCTCTCAGTTTGCGGCGGAACCAGGCTTCCACCACATTGGCTTTCTCGGATCCCACCACGAGTTTGAGCTCGTCGACGCAGGTCTCGTACATCGTCTTCTGGGTGCCTTTGGCGTCCTTGTCCTTGGTCGAACGCTGTTCGTTGATCTTGTCCAGAAGAAATCCGATTGCCGTAAAGAATGTCACCCGACTGCCAGGGAACGCCAGACCGGCTCGCCCCAGTTGTCCGACGATGTCTTTCGTGAAGCTGACGCTCAGCCCCTCGAAGCCTTCGTCGTAGCCGGCGGCCTCACGCAGACGCGTCATCATCTCCTTGATCTGGAGATTGTGATCGGTGCCTGTCGTGTAGCGTGGCCGACTGGCGTGCGCACCACGATCTTTCAATCGCAGTTCGAGCGTAGTCAGGTCGCCATCAAGCATACGGATACGCTCGATCGGCATGAGGTTGGGCGGCAACGTGCTGCCCGCACCTTCTAGTTTGGTCTTCAGCCGGCTAAAGACAGCCAGAACCGCAATCGACTCCAGTACGAATGGATCGAATGCGGCGACCGGTGAGATTGCCGCCAGGCATTGCTTGTAGACACGCAGCTCACGGCTGATCGACGTCACATATGGACGGGGAATCAGTCGCATGCGGCGCTTGTATGCACCGACGTCGTTGACACCTTTCTGGAATTCTTCGTAGCCCTCGCAATTGGTTTCGATGGCGACCAGTCCGGCATATGGTGTGCCGTCGGGCAGACGATGGGCCTGTACCGCTTCGAGAAGCAAGTGGTATGGCGGAGTCGTGCCCTGCCGGCTGCCCTTGGCGGCGAATGGTTCTCGCAGCAAGCACAGATGCGTGCCCAATTTGAGCGAGTCCATCAAAGGTACTGCATCCTTGCCTTCCGACGGAGTCCAGAAAGAAACACCATAGCCGGCATGAGTGCTGAGCCGAATCGGCTGGATCTTCATCGTATCCAGACAGGGCTCACCGTCTTTGGGTTGCGTGCGAGTGCCGAACACCTGTTCGAAGCAGTGATCGCAGGGCTCCAATGCTCGCATGCGCAAAGTGAGCAGCTTCTTGCTGTCGCCGAATTCCGCCGGCAGATTGCTGACGACGTCTTCGCTGATCAAGCGCAGCAAAGATTCGGGGCGGCAGTTGTTGGGACAACCGTGCACGACGTGCACCCACTGACCACAGATCATGCTGAGAATGCGGTCACTGAGCGAACTCTTGCCCGAACCGGGAGGTCCGAGCTGCAACCACATCTCATTCGGGATGTCGTTGGAAAACATCTCGTGGACGGTGTACTCGTTGCCTTCGATGTCGCCGAACGCCTTGTAAGACTTGATCCCCTGCGCTGCCAACATGAGCAAGTAGGGGTCGGGGTGAGGATCATCACCTTCGCCGGCGGGGTTGAAGAAGCCTTCTTTTTCGACACATCGCTTGGCGCGCTGCCAGACGCTGTCGAACATCTCCTCGTTTGTCGCCGCCTGGCGCAGGAACTCAGCAAACTCGAGGGGCGGTTTGCTCTGCGCTTCCAGGAGGAAGCGGGGCTTGGAATCTGCCATCTGTGTACTCCTTCGGTTAAAGCAGTTGTGGGCTGCTGTGAGCAACGTCAGCGCTGGCATTGGCTGAGAGCGCGTCACGCTCGGCTCGGGTGGAAAAGAAATCAGCCTGCGGACCTCCCTCCGTAACTGAAGGACCGCTGAACACTAAACGCATAGGTGTTGGCCTCCTATGAAAAGTACGGAAGTAGGTCGGCACAAAGTCATCTCAGACAAAAGCAAACTGCTTCGGTGAGAAGGCCGAGCGAAGGGACGCTGCCAGTCGGAGAGACCTGGGGCGTGAGCGATGCGCTTCCAATCACAGCTGACGGGTGCGCAATACTGTTTGTAAACGGTCTCACCGAATTAAGTTGCCAAGTGATACCGATTCGCGCTTTACTGTTCTCCGGCATCCATCTCGGAATCCAGGCAACATTTTTTCTTCAAGAGCCCCAGTGTTCTTCTGTGCGAATCACCACAGATACAGCTTCAGGCTGAATCAAGAGGTGATAACTGCGCAGCGGTGAGGGAAGAGAGTGCTGGCTTGGCGTTCGGGAATCCTAAAGAAAATACGAGTGAGAATGTCCTGACACTACGTAAAGGACGATTCGGTCACAACAACTTTACAAAAATCAATTTTGTAACAGTAAATTTCGTGCGGCACTCCGTGCCGTTCTCCAGGAAGTCTTAACAGTTACCGTCACCTCGCCCGTTTATTAGGTATTAGTGAAGCTCGCGTGTGCCACCACCTGCGGTTGTCGAGTGGGTCTTGCAATCGGCGAGAGCGTGGGTAAATTAGTGGGCAAAAGCATGGCTCTCCTATGGGCAAGAACTCGCAGGCAAGAGCAAGTAGGCGAGCCGAGCAGTAACTTTGTCAGTTCGGGTAAGCCACTGTGAGCGGTGCAAGGTGTCGTTCATATCAAGCCCTTTTGATTCCAAAGCCAGCCAGTCACTTATAATTGCTCGATAGACCATAACTGGAGACCTTACATGCCAAGTAATTTTTTTTCTGAAAATTGGAAATCGTTAGCAGTCGCTATCACTCTTGCTCTTTTTTCATCGCCGGCTATGTTCGGGCAATCTCTCGACGTCCATAATCCAGCGATATTGAAAGAAGGCTTAAACAATGGAGTCATAGACAGTTTCGGCAGCGATCAATTCTGGTGTTTTACCGCTCGTCCTGGGTCATACAAAGCTGTCTTCACCAGAAACGACCCACAAGAAGGCTTCAGCATTGGACCAAAAGCCGGTTGCGGGGCGATAATAAACCCAAGTGTGAAGGGCTCGACGATCACAACAACACAAGCGCCAACGGGTGTCGTCATCGAGGGACACTGCGAGACGCCAACTCGCATTCTCGTCATGATCGAACCGGCGAAAAGTCCGCTGGTTCGACAAACAAACGCATATACTTTGACTGTCAATGGCTCAAGTTCCAGTAACGAAGCAGCTGCTAGTGGGCAGAGAGACCAAGTCGTCGGCGTCTACGATGCAAACAACAGCAATTACGGCGTCGCCAAGTTTGGGGCGGACGGCACAATTACAACCACGTCAGGGGCCAGCGGCCAGTGGGCGCTATTCGACGATGCTACAAGAACATACACCGTCAATTTAGGCACTGACAAATGGACGCTTAATTTTGAACCTGCGCGGGGATTTGTCGATAAAAACAATGTGCTGATGTTCACTCTGAAGAAAGTGGTTCATTAAAGAAGGGACTTCAATGTCCACTCATAGCCGCCAAGCAGTCATGAAACATCCAAAGCTGCCGGACTGTAAGTTTTTGTCCTCGTAAACTCTAAAACAACTGGGAGATCGCCTAACCAAAGCTGCCTAAATTGATTTTTTTCGGCATTTGTAGGACAAAAAAAAACGCGACCAGCTGGTTAGAACCGGCCGCGTTTAGTGGAATTGGCCTTTAGCCGCCGAGCCATCCACCCGTGAAGCCAGCCCGCGTGAGAGCTTGTCTCAGGGCCGGATCTCGGTGCATGACTTTCCAGCAAAAGCCGCTGCGATAGTTTTCAATCATGATTCCGATGGGCCCCTGATCGATTGCCACACGCTCCGGATCGACCCAACCGGACGGTTGAGAGGGTTCGAAGGTGGGGTTGAAAGCATCGGTGAAGCCTTCATCCGAAAACAGCTCCGGCCGAGTCAACAGCCAGTGGCGCATCGTCGGCAAGACCAGATCCGGCGTCATCGGCAAAGAACCGATTGCTGCCGTCGGCGCTATCGTGCCATCGTCGAAGCCGTGCGGAGCGCCCCTTTCGCTGTAAGAGCGAAATTCGCGTTGCTGCCCGTTGATCGACTTGATGAGAGTCTTATGGGCCGGCCGCTCGTGCGGAGCGCCATAAAAAGCTCTGGTGACGGCGTGATAGATATTGGCCGCTCGCGATCCGGGACCGTCGGACGCCGTCAGCCCCCAATCGAGGTCACTGTAGGCACGAAAGCCCTGCGGATTTTGACAGGCATAAATATGCTGCGCTCGTGTCGCCCGCTTGCTGTTCTCGAACCAGTCGATTCGCAAGCTGCGATTGAGCGCATCACGAATGCCGCGGAAATCCACCCAGCAATGCGGATACTGGTAGCAGAAAAGAGGTGTGCCCGGCATCGAGACATAGCGCTTGCCGTAACCCTTTTCGATCGTCGGATTGCCGGTGACAATTTGCCACGATGCGTCCGGAATCGGATGACTGGTCGATCCCAGAGCCATCAAATAGAGAAGCAAAGCTTCGCTGTAACCCCGATAGGCATTGGGAATCATTCCCTGCTCCGGAGTCCATCCGTGGCCGATGGCGCCGTCCGGCGTCAACAGCCAGGTCCACTCGACACCCTCGTACAGGCGATCGCTGAGCACGCGGATTTCGCGTTCGTCGGCGGTCGATTGATCGAAATATGTCGCGGCAAAGCGCACACCGGCCATCAAAAGTCCCGTGTCGATGCTCGAGAGCTCCGAGTCCCAAAATTCGGGAGCTCGTGCCCGCAAGCCCGTCTTGGGGTCGAGGAAGTGGTAAAAATAGCCCTTGTAGCCGCTGCAGCCTTCGGCATCCGGACCTTGTTTGGCGTTGGCCAGCACGCGCAAGACCTTGAGCGCGTAATTGACCGCGTCGGCACGCTTGATCCAACCGCGGTGGACAGCGATCGGGTAGATGGTCAACCCGAAGCCGACACCAGCTATGGTGGCAGGCGCCGCTCGCGGTCCGCGGTCGAAGATCAACCCCGTATCGGGGTTCTGCCGGCGGCGGAACCATTCGAATGTGGCTCTGCCAACGGCAGTGAGCATCAACTCATTTTCATGCAAGTCTTGCTTGCGGATCTTGGTTTGCTTGGAACGATCCATGGTAGAACTCCTGTGGTCCAGCCCCTTTCTCGGTGGCTTACTTGAACGGTTTTTGTTTATTTCTCGGCACTAGCAAGAGCGCATTTCGCGGCGACGAGAACAGGCACCAATTGCTTGGCACCTATCTCATCGCCGCCAAAGCGCAAGCCGAAGCCGCACGAATGATGCGGCTCAGACTCGATCGAGCCAGCTTTATGTCAGACCGAAATGCCGGTTTTGGCTGTTCACGATGAAATCGTGAGCTTCCCCTTGTGTCTTGGGCAGATCGGCAAGAGATCCAGGCTGTGAGCCCTTCGTCAGATGATAGACATTGACCAGCGTGTCGAGCTGGGTGTCGTCCAGTGGTAAGTTTGCCGGATGATTGGGATCATTCAGCGATGTCGCAGTCACCGCAGGCAGAGGCACCCGCGGCAGTGTAAGAGGCGCATCGGTCCTGGGTGCGGTCAGATTGAGCAGACCGCCGAAGTCGTTTGCGCTCCGGTCTCGAGCCGTGAGAAAGTCCGCGAGACCGAACATTTTCTTCATCGTCGCCAGCACGGAAGTGTGCTGATACTGCGTGGAATCGACGATGCCGGCTTGCACCCAGGGCGAGACGATCAAGGCTGGCACCCGCACGCCGAGACGGTCGAAACCGAATTTCGGAGCGTAGGATGGGTCACCAGCCGAGGGCGACGTCTTGCCGTCGGGGTTGGGGATATTGTGAGACGGCGGCACGACATGGTCATAGAAGCCACCGTGCTCGTCGTACAAGACGACCAGCAAGGTCTTGTCCCAATTTGCACCGGCACGCACGGCTTCGTAGACATCGGCGATGAAGTTGTCCCCGTAGCGCGCGTCTTGCGGTGCATGCTGCGAGTTGGCCATGCCGTTGCCGACACCGGCTGTGGTCTTCGAATTGAGGAAACGCGGCACGATGAACGAGTAGGTGGGCAGATTCCCGCTCGCGGCGTCCGCCTGGAAATTCGTCTCGTACGGCTTGAAGTTCGCCGCATCCGTGCTCACTTGCGAGAATTCCAGGACCTCGTTGACGTCGATCGAATAGACAGCCCAGGACTTGCCGGCGTCGGCGAAGCGGTTGTAAATCGTCGGCACATCGAGAACGCGCTGCCAGGTGTTGAGAGCAAAACCGTCCGAGGTAGCAGCGTGCATGTAAAAACGATTCGGCTGGGTCGGGCCGGGCACATCGGCAAACCAGTTGTCGCAGAGCACGAAGTGATCGGCGAGGGCTTCGATCGACGGCAGCACGCCGGGAGCGAAAGACTGCATGACGACCTGGACGTCGGCGGCTGTCGGTTGCTGAACGTGATCGGCACGCAGCTCGCTCAGGTAGTTGACGACGAAGCCATTGTTCACAGCCGGATGCGATCCGGTCGGTCCCAGCTTGTTGCCGAAGAGCTGCGTATTGGTTGCATTTACCGAATGTCCGGGACCACGTCCAGCCAGTACCGCATACGGTGCCTTATCGTCGACGACGACTCTGGCATTGGACGCAGACTCAGGATGAGTGGGGTCGGGCAGGTTGAATTCCGTTCCGGTCAGACCTTTGACACCGCGGCGGAAGCCGAAAATGTGGTCGAACGAGCGGTTTTCCATCATCAAGACGACAACGTGTTCAATCGTGGCCATGGGATATCTCCTATCAGCCTGTTGTTGAAGGTTGAGCGAGCTGCACGCTTCAATACGAGCCAGCCAGCACAGGGTGGTGAAGGCAAGACAGCCACTGCCCCTTCGGGGAAGAGTGACTGGCTGGTGTAATCTGTGTTTAGTGAGATTTTTGGGTTAGAAGAAGTTATGAAGTCAGAGGTTTAAGAACCTCACCATAGTTTCTGACAACTGCCAAAAGCAACTTGATCTTCCCTGGCGCCTGGAGAAGATTTGGAACAGCCCTGGCCAGAGTTTGATATCGGTGTCCGATCACCGTTGGTGAAGCGCTGCCAGCTCCACGATTGGCCAGCGTCAACATACAATCGCTTAACCTCATGACAATTAGTAACACACGGTAGAGCGTGACCGAAATTGCTGTCAGAAAAGCGCGAGCGAAATTGAACTTTTTCGTTTTTCGGATCGTTTTACCTGTTGGAACCCTGCAGTCGAAACAGGTTTGACTGCGAAGGAAAAATGCGCGTTTTTCCTTCGCTACCCCGAGGAGGAAATTGACATGTGGATCACCTCAAAAATAAGAAAACACATTTCTGACATGCCGGACGGGCAGCCGTTTGCAACGCGAGAATTGCTAGGGTATGGACCACGAAAAGCGGTCGATTCAGCAATTTACAGATTGATCCGGCAGCAATTTATTTATCGCGTGGCCAGAGGACTTTTCATGAAAATGACAGACGCAATGCCGACACTCGCACAAATCGTTCTGGCAAAAACAAAAGCATTTGGCAAGGATGTCCTTCTGCTGCATGGCAAAGATGCGGCAGTAGCGTTGAAAATCAGCGGAGACTCTAATGGGGAGCCGACCGTGATCGCCGCCGGCTCTTCCACTTCTTTTCGCTGTGAGTCCTCAGATTATGGCATCGTCCGAGTTCATCTAAAATCGTCGAATCAATTGTCGAAAAAATTCGAAAATAGTCACGTAGGGGTATTCGTCCGAGCCATGAAGAGTTTGCCAGAAGAGCATCGCAGCGAGGAACGGTTCGCGAAAGCGAAAAGTGATCTGAATCGCACACAACGAACAGAACTGAGAGATGCTTCGCGATGGATGCCAGGTTGGCTCGCCAGAATGTTCTGGATTCAACCTCGTGTCGCCCCGGAACCACAGTGGGGACCTCACTCATGGGACTTTCTGAGAAAATACATGACACCCCAAGAGTTTATCGATTACATGAGAATAAACGTGTCATCACTACTGCCGCACGAACCAGACGACCTAAAATCAACTCAGTAGGCCACCTCGTCCGCACCAGTAACGACGTCCACTTCATGACTTTATTGCTCTGCGCACAACCTAATAACTTTCACTCTCGCAAAGTGCTAAACCCCTCGGTACATCCGAGCGAGCGAGTTGTGCGATGTCTCGCTCTGACCCATGCTGGGCATTCGGAACCGAAGTTAGACTCCTCAGGTCAGTCAACCAATCTAATAATAATCAACTTCTATAGGCACTACCAACCATGACCAAACCAGCATCAATTGCGCTTTTCCTGACGATAGCCGCGGCCACCGCAGCACTTGCCGACCAGACCAGCGTCACGACCGTCCGCAAGACTTCAGCTCCTTCGACTATCCAAGTCAAAAATGCCGCCGTCTATCAGGGGCAAGTGTCCAAAACTAGAACTCACCACGTCGCGCCTGTACAAGACGAGAAGGTGATTCCGAGCAAGCTTGATGCCAATATCGGCGGCACTGGCAATGTGGGCTCGATGTCCCCGCAAGCATCTCCCGGTCAGTAAGCCATAGACGATAACATCACGACAATCCGGTTTCTAGCAGAAGCCGCTATAATATCGACTCGCTAAGCCCATCGAGGGCATAAACGCGAGCGAGGGTATTCCAAATGATGTTGTCTGAATTGAAGCGAGAAGTCGAGTCTCTGCGGGAGCGCTTGGCGAAAGTCAGCGAATTTCTTTGACCCGGATCGTCTGAGAAGAGAATACGCAGAGCTCTATAAAGAGACTGAGGTTCCAGATTTCTGGAACGATCAAGACAACGCAAAAAAGATCAATCAGCGCATGGCCCGCTTAGACAGCCAGATCAAGCAATTTGATACCTGGACCAACGCGATTAGCGACTTGGACGTGCTCGTTCAAGTGGGGCTGGAAGAAGGCGATGAATCGATTGCCGCCGAAGTCGACACTGGCAGCAAACGGCTCAACAACGAACTGGAGCGCTTCGAATTCAAGCGCCTTCTTTCTGGCGAATATGATGAATCGTCGGCGATTGTGACGATCAACGCTGGCGCTGGCGGCACCGACGCCCAGGACTGGGCAGAGATGATGCTGCGCATGTACCTGCGCTGGTGTCAGGAACACGATTACAAAACAGAGTTGATCGACCAGTCACCCGGAGAAGAAGCGGGCATCAAGTCAGCCACTTTCAAAGTGGATGGCTCCTACGCTTACGGTTACCTCGCTTGCGAGAAGGGTGTTCATAGATTGGTGCGCAAATCGCCCTTTAAACAGGGCAATGACTCCAGACAAACAAGTTTTGCCGCGGTTGAAGTCAGCCCGATTATGGATGACATCGATGTGCTGATTGAGCTCAAGGAAGATGACCTCGAGTGGGATACCATGCGGGCAGGCGGTGCCGGCGGTCAGAACGTCAACAAAGTTGAGTCAGCCGTGCGAGTCGTGCACAAACCTACCGGCATCACGGTCAAGTGCCAGCAGGAGCGCAGCCAACTGCAGAACAAAGCTCTCGCTCTCGAATTACTGCGCTCCAAACTGCTGGCGCTGAAACAAGCTGAGCGCGAAGAAGAGCTTGCCAAGCTCAAAGGCGGAAACGTGCAAGCAACTTTTGGCAACGCCATTCGTTCGTACGTGCTGGATGACAAACTCGTCAAAGACGTTCGCACTAAGTGCGAAACAACACACGTGGAGAACGTTCTCAACGGCGATCTGGATCCATTTATAGAAGCCTACTTGCGATATAAAGCACGCACCGAGCAGTAGACGAGAACGAACACATTGTTCGTCGCAGCACGGCGAAGTCCAAGTTGCGATAAACGCGCCAAGTCCAGTTTTTGTTTTCAAGCGGATTGCGCTCGCAAAGCTATGCCTGCCAAGCATGGAAGGGATCGCAGGTAGACAACCTGAGCTCGCGCTAACCTCGTCCACATCCTAGCGCAGCCAGTTGATCTTGACATCAAATCGTGCTAGCCATCGCTTCCACTGATGGGAGCAACCAGACGGGCACCAATCATGACACCACTTTTTTGCGCACAGAAGGTGGACGAAGACGACATACACACCGCCTGGCATGCCAATAGGCCACCCTTACTGCCAGCGCAGAATCGCCGCTAAGGCTAATACAAACATCCTCACAATTACTGACAAGTTGTAAAATATGCTGCTTTTTCGTGTCAATGCGCCCGCCCGAAAGTCCTTGCGTTCCATGCATCAGCGAGCCACGCCAAACGTTGAGAGTCAACCTTAAGGAAAGCAAACGAAGAATAAATCAGTGCCACTAGATTTGGGGCATGCCTTTTTTATCACCCCAAAATTACTCACTGAGAAAATTTATTTTTGGGTCTTTGACATCTCTCAAAATCTGGCATTTCGCAGGCTGCCGAAGTTACAAAGTGGATTGCATTACTAATACATATTTCTGCGATTCACCATCGTGCCAGCTGGCGACAATTACTTGCCAAGCGCGTTTATAAGGGAATTTGGAAGGCGAAAACGCTTTTGATACGTTCAACATATCTTTACGGCTAACACTTTTGTTCACAATTCTCCGCAAGGCTTCCCTATAACTCTCACCAGTGCTTCGGTTAGACAACTTGGAAATATTTCGTTACTTCATCTGCTGCATGACGCTTCGGCACGCAGATCGAATTTTCCAATTGCTGTTCATCACACCGAGAGACGAGTGATTTTCGTTAGCCGCAAATGATTCTGCGTGAGCACCATCTGTGCACACGTAGCACTGCAGCGTTTGGAGGACGAACCTGAATGCAAATTCGCTTGTTAAAACGCTCTAGAAGATTAGGCAGATATCCCTGTCCTTCCAGCGCGCGACTCTTCTACAAGATCGGAAGAGCGTCGTGTAGGGAAAGAGTGTA
>CAJCHQ010000372.1 GCA_903970295.1 Bryobacterales bacterium | reverse complement strand
GTTCTTGCTGTTGTCGACGCGACTGTCGCAGGCGTAATCGACCGCTTTGATGATCAAATCCCAGATAAGTTAAGCGGTACGGAAAGGCTCCAGTTTCCTACAGGCAACACTGTCATTCTTGATCTGGGGCACGGATGTTTCGCCACGTATGCGCATCTCAAGCGAGGCAGCATAAAGGTAAAAGAAGGCGAGCATGTAACTCGCGGACAGGTTCTGGCATCGATTGGAAACAGCGGTAACTCCACCGGCGCTCATTTACATTTTCATATCACGAGAGGTGTTGGACCACTCAATAGTCCGGGCATACCTTATGTAATCGACAATTTTGAGTTAACTGATGAAATACAAGATATCGAAAAATTTATGGAAGCAGCCGAGTCGCCCAAGTCTCTTCCACTTAAAGCTTCTGATTACAAAGGCAAGCATGTTCTGCAACTACCGAGGCAAGGTTCCATCGTCAAGTTTGCTGAATAGTTAGAAACTAATTCTGCAAGCGATAAGGAAGACTGTATAATCCGCTCTAGGTGCCGTAAGTTACTCGCTCCCTGCCAGTAAAATGAGGCGATTCATAAAGTGCTCAGGATTTATGGCTGACAGCTTAGCTGTACAATTCTCGGGTCGTCGTGGCAGGGGTACTGGGACCGACAAATTTAATCAGGTATATGACAGACCAATCTAATACTGATGTCCGACTCAATCTCAGTGCTGTTACCGAGCAGGTAGATTTTGCGCAACCAGACGCGCCCGGGCTCGACTACGCGAATTTGAACATCCGTAAGAATTTGAGCAAAAATCAGAAGTTCGTGGCATACACAGTCAAACTTCCTGCCGATCAACTAGCCGCGTTGCAATCGATCTGGCTCGAACTCAAACGTTTGTATGGCGCCAACTCCCCTGACAAGAGTGGCATGATTCAACAGGCAATCACAGATTGGTTGAAGCGCTGGGACGGTCCAGAAAAGCAAGAACTTCTTCAAGACCTGCTCGAAATCAGGCAGGACACGAGACGCAGGCAGTATAAGAAGTAGCAGACCGGCTGCTGCTGGAAAGGCATTCTGCACGAGAGCTGGATGTGATTTCAGCTTTGACTTCAGGTTCGTGTTCAGATTTGTTGCGTATCGTTGCAACTATTTTTTCAACGGGTAAAAACTTTTGTTGGAAATTTTGAAGCCGTTGCTTATTCGTGTTTGAGGTGGCGATAAAGATAGTAGCTAAACCCTGCCACCACCACCAGTACTATAGCGATATCGAACTTGTGCCACACACTAACGAACATCTCTAAATTTTCGCCGAACTTAATGCCTACCCATGTGAGCAAATAGCACCACGCCAGCGACCCGATGAAAGTAAAGAGGCAGAACATACCGAAGTGCGCTTTCAAAACTCCGGCTGGGAAACTAATAAACGTGCGCACGACAGGAAGCATTCTGCAAACAAAGAACGTAATGTCGCCGTATTTGTTGACCCATTTATCTGCGATTTCCATGTCCTGTTTGCGAAGCAGCAGGTAACGACCGTATTTCTCCAGGAACGGTCTGCCGCCGAGCATGCCAAGAAAATACGAAGGAATCGAGCCGAGAAGACAACCGACTGCCCCAGCCAGTGCTGCCAGATGAATGTTCATTTTGCCTTGCTGCACTAGCAACCCTGCTGTCGGCATGATCGCTTCGCTGGGAAGCGGAACGTTCGCTGATTCAATTGCCATCATCAAAATTACGCCGAGATAGCCCCACGACGCCACTCCATCGCGAATCATCTGCAGGATGGGGTCAAGTAGTTGATGTAGCACTTACGTTACCTCGTTAAACATTTAAGTTGAGCTATCTGAAGGTGAGCAACGGCAGTTGTCGTCGCTTCGATATTTCGATCAGACATATCAAGCGGGAATTGCGTCCAAAATCGCGGATATGTCGGAAAATTGCTTAAAAATCCTTACGCACCGGACATTCAAGATCTTACAGCCGCGCGCCTAGTTGCACCTTTATAAAGTCTCAGACTGTACTTCACTAAGCCAGCATCAGGTGAATTTTCCGAAAAGAATATACAATCGTGAGTCTTCGATCCTCGCCCTATAGAGCACTTCGAGGGCACAGCGATTCCGTTATTAGTTTGAGTATCACCATGAGTACAGCCCTATCACGAAACGATACTTTGTATTTCACAGTCGCTA
>CAJCHQ010000371.1 GCA_903970295.1 Bryobacterales bacterium | reverse complement strand
AAAGACCCGAGAGTGCTCAAATTGGTGAGCAGTAATCTTGGCCCTGGAGACCCGATTCCCCCATGGTACGACGAAGTAAAAGACAAGATCTGGCGTTTTGCGAATTCTAGACTTGAACTGCAGGCCGGCCGCAACATAGTCTCTTTGAGCGCAAGCACATCGGCAGAGGGGCTTGTTTTAGATAACCTCTCTTTCACTCCGGCGACACAACTTGAACCTGTCAAGCCTATTTTCGATGCAAAGGCGTTTGGTGCGAGAGGAGATGGTACCACTTACGATACAGCGGCATTGCAAAATTGTATAAATCATTGTGCCGGAAGTGGTGGCACGGTCCTCTTAAAGAACGGAAATTTTCTCAGCGGCATGCTTCGCCTCAAATCCAACATGATTCTATGGATTGACGACACTGCCTGCTTGTCAGGTTCAACAGCTAGTTCATTCTATGACGCAGGACCGGGAAAGAGTTTACTGTCGGCGGATGGCGCTAGCGACATTGTCATTACAGGTGGTGGCGTTATCGATGGGCAAGGCGCTGCACACACTTGGGACGAAAAGAAAGAAGATGAGCGGCCGGCTCTCATCCAAATGAACAAGAGCAAAGGCATAAATATTTCAAATGTCGATTTGAAAAACGCCGCCTGCTGGACAGTTATCTTTAAGTCTTGCGACCACATCAAAATCAACGCGGTTAATCTATGCAGCTTAACGCACCCAAACCGAGATGGTATTGATCCCTGTGATAGCCACGATGTATCGATTACCAACACTTCAATTCTTTCCGATGACGACGCCATCTGTCTAAAGAGTTTGACAAGCAACGGAATACAACACTTGCGCGCACGGAATTTATCTCTAATTTCGGGAGCTAACGGAATCAAATTTGGCACAGATTCGTACGGCTGTTTCGACGATTGTCACTTCGAAGATACGACGATAGGAAGGACGGGTGGCACCGGAATTTCGATTGGGATGGCAGATGGTGCTGAGGTATCGAATGCTGTGTTTCAGAACATTCGCATGGGCAGTGTTTTTGTGCCTATCAGCATATTGCAGGGAGCTGGCCTTCGCACAAATTGGCAAAATTTCGATCGCCCTCTCAAACAGCTGCGCAACGCGGGGCGTGTGCACGACATCACGCTGCGAAATATACATGCATTTGCTCGAAGATCTTTCCCGTCTTATATATGCGGAGTCAGCAAAAGTGGCGAGGTCTTTCGCGTCGAAAACGTGCTACTCAAGAACGTTCAAGTCGAGAACGGCGAGAATTGCCCGTATGCCAATGTGCCGCCTCCATCGCAAGAATACTCTGGAGAATATCCAGATTATAGTTGGATGGGCTTCAAAACGCTGCCCTCATTCGGTTTATTTGTGAGACATGGGCAGAACATCAAAATAGAAGATTGCCAATTCTTCTCTCAAAAACAGGATTTGCGTCCGGCTTTGGTTCAGATCGACGTAATACCTTAGAGTTTGCCTTTTGCACTGAGAACACCGGCAGAGGAGGCAAGTGCAATCAGGACGTTGTTTGAAATTATAAAACTAGTTAGTTACCCGGAGTCCTAGCATTGTTACCATTGCGATTACTGTGGACATTAGGATTTAGATCTGCCGCTTCTTTTTTCATTTAATCTCGAGGAAACGTATAGTGCATCGGGTCCGCGACCTCTTCCGTCTTCTTGTTGTTGACATCGTATTTTATGAATTGCAGGTTAAAAGATTTGTCGCCTGTTCCCTCAGCAGGCGGGCCTAAACCACCAGAGATCCACAAATCTAGCGGCAGTTGTGCATCGATTTGATTGATCAATGCTGACGCTTCAGCTGGACCTTTGGTCTCTCCGAGTGAGTGCGACATATCGCCCAAAAATTTCTGGACGTCTTTCGGATCAGCCGAGTTCGCGGCGGTCTCGAATTCCAGCTCCAGCCGGGTAGCATTCCCAGCAATTGATTGCGGTTGGTGCACCTCGCAGCCTGCACCAAGGGCTGGCTGGTTGTCGGGAAACTGCAATAATGGACCGTAAAAATTTCCACCCGCAGGAACGGCATGAGGCGGCGCTGATTTAGCATCATGATCCGCTTTCATCAGCTGCTGCGCATAGTTACTCAGCGCAGGAGCGTCGCTTGAGGTTTGCTGAACGTCTGCAACGCTATCAATGTTTCTCGCCATAATATCTCCCCGTGATGGTACTTCTAATGGCGGCGACAACCATGTATCTGTTTGTCGCGCCTTGGTGATCCGACTTGCGCACGCATTAATTGTGTCCGGTAATGGCGAAGTCCTTTAGCATGCCCTTCACGTCATGATTCGTGTTCGTTGGCTTCGCATCATACTTTGGACTGTTATTGGCTACTGCATGATCACCCGAATGCCCTTTCGCTACCTTTGATTGTGCATCCGTCAAAGCATCATTACTCGGAGTCGCGTTTTTCGAAGTTGTATCGTGCAGGCGTGCGTTATTCGCAGGCTCCCCAGCCTTCCCATCCTGCCCTTCCTTTCCAGCCTTCCCATCCCCTTCCTTAATGGCTATATGCTCGGAAGGAGCACCTTTGCTAGCTCCAGCAGTGGGCGCGCCGGCCTCAGCCTCCGAATGTGCATTTTTACTGTGCGGCGCAAAAATGGTAGCGCTGATTGCTTCCCATTTTTGTAGGTGCTGGACTGCAGTTGTAGCAGCGGGAGAATCCGAAGGCGAAACTGGTTCTAGTCGCGAATTATTACCCATGTCTAACTCCTTTTCAGACTGGGCGAGTGCGCCGCCTGAGGTGCTGAGGCTTTTGATCAGGAGCTAATGATGCGAAAAAGCTGTGACATATTCGTCACTGGAATTTCGAAACTATGAGCGCACTAAAATAGTCTTTCGCGAACAGCTCGTAACTAGACACCGGCATGAAGTTCATCAATTCTCCACATCCTCCGGGAATAATCGGATTGGGGACAGCGTGACAGAGGTAGATCTCGGTTCCCGCGCATATCGGAAGGGTCTGTCTACGGGAGACAAGATTATTTCGGCTAGCGTGGATCAGACTGGTTTTGTTCTGACGATTGAACGCCAGGGCAAACGTTACGCTGTCGACCTGCGCACCGAGACTGCAAACAATGCGATAGTAAACAGCAATGTGTCCATGTTTTCAGCAACGGCAAACAAAATGACGATGATGCCCAGCATCTCCAGCAATTCGTTGAACGGATACGCTCACAATGTCGGTGCAAATCTCAAAGCCTTGCATCCGTTCACAGCTAGTGAGGTGGCGCAGCTTGCAGGAGAAGGCGTCATAAATCAATGTATCAAGTAGCGATCGCAGTTGCAGATAAATGCTCTTCCAGCTTATCGAATGACCCGCTCCAGCCCTGAGTCATGCCGCCTCTTCCCTTGATAAATGTTTCAAGCTCCTCGGCGGTGCACTGGCCAAAAGGCTCCCAGGTGATTTTCACTCTGGTACGGTCCGGTCCTTCGGCAGCCAGGTCGACAGTCGTCAGCATGGTCTCCGGCCAGGTTGGAGACATTGGATGGCGCACCACTTTCTCATTCTCGTCGCAGAATTGCTGCGTGTAGACAATTCGATTCGGCTTTCTGATCTCGAGATAGTGGGCGCGCCCATACATTTTTATGCCGCCACCACTCATGCAAAAAAATGTGCTGCCACCTTGTTTCAAATCGCACCGAATAAATTGCATTTGAAATCCCGCGGGAGGCAGCCACTGGGAAAAATGTTCTGGCGCAGTCCAGGCTTCGAACATCAAATCCAGGGGCGCATCGAACGAACGATTGATGACAAATTTTTCTTTGCCGGAAAATTCTTTTTCCAGATACTCGGCAAGTCGATCCCATGTTCCATCGCCGCCAGCTTTCTTGATAAATATACGCAATTCTTCAGCAGCTTCCGGCGACGCGCAAGTCATAGTCATATCCATTTTGGTTTTGTCTTCGAC
Source organism: Bryobacterales bacterium (assembly GCA_903970295.1). Next base: position 637 of record CAJCHQ010000371.1, on the reverse strand, counting down.
CGCGGAGAAAAGCACAGTTACTCGAAAGAGCGGCTCTCGATCCTCACTGCCACCATGATCGTAAACCAGCTTTTTGTGCTCTTCGACTTCGAAGTACTTTGTTGTGCTGGGATAGTCGACGCCATCGGGCCCGTGCATAATGTATTCCCAACTGCCGCCCGGTCTCAGATCCTTGCTGAGATGAGTGATCGTAAATCCGCGCGGTCCCCACCATTGAGCGACTTGCACAGGATCGGTCCAGGCATCCCAGACTACATCAACTGGCGCATCGAACATCCGAATAATTTTCAGATCGCGAGATTTACTTTTTGTCGGCATTTTTCTTTCCTTTCTTTTTCTTCGCTAACATAACTGTTTTTAAATGCGCATCCAGCCGCTCGAAACTTTCTTCCCAAAATATTCGATAATCCTCCATCCAGTCGGCAACTTCCTTGAACCCGGCATGATTCAGCTTACACTGTCGCCACTGGGCATCTCGAGTTTTGGTTACCAGCCCGGCTTTCTCCAAAACTTTCAAATGCTTGGTAATCGCCGGCAAAGACATATCACTCATGAAGGGCTTGGCCAACTCCGAGACATTGGCGTCGCCAGTGGAAAGTTGAGCGATCATGGCCCGGCGCGTGGGATCGGCGAGGGC
>CAJCHQ010000370.1 GCA_903970295.1 Bryobacterales bacterium | reverse complement strand
CGCAATCAGTGATTCAGTGCCCATCTCTGATTTATCGCGCCCTTCTGCGGGTATGAAAAGCCTGGTTGGCGGCTGAGCAAATAAAGCGTTTTTCTCAACAGGGATTCCAGGATACTTTCGTGCCTAATAAAACTGATGATTGGTTCGACCGATACAAGTTCTGTCAGCCGCTAGGTCAGGGCGGCATGGGCGTGGTTTATCTAGCTGAAGACCTGAGCAACGCTAACCGCCAGTGCGTGATTAAGCAGCTAAGCAACCAAACTTCGAGCAAAACCGACCAAACCGAAGCGGTCAGATTTTTTCAAAGAGAAGCCGAAATCCTGAGGGCGCTGGATCATCCAGGCATCGTCCGCGTTTTCGACGACCATGTCACCAAAGACGGGCAATATTTTTTGGTTATGGACCACATTCCAGGAAAAAACCTGGATGACATAGTGGCCGCGTACGGTGCGTTCAACTCGGAAGCCACGGTCGAGATCGCCATCCAGTGTTGCGAAGTTCTCGAGTATCTCCATGAATTGGATCCACCCATCTTATATAGAGATCTCAAGCCGAGTAATTTGATGTTGACGCCGGAGGGCAAAATCGTTTTTATCGATTTCGGCATCGCTCGTTCTTTCATGCCCAGGGAAGCTGCTACACGAGTGGTTACGACTGGCTACTCGCCGCCAGAGCAGTATTTCGGCCGCCCCGAGTTAAAGAGCGATCTTTACGCCATGGGCGCCACTCTTGGCTTTCTTCTCACGCAGGTACGCCCGAAACCTCTCGCTGAAAGTGCCCCGCTCAAATTCGCAAAAGATATTTTGCCTTCCCTCGATAATCTCGTACGTCGGCTCACGGCCCATACACCCGAAGGCAGACCTGATTCCGCGAGAGCAGTGAGGCATGAGCTTTACAGAATCTACAAAGAAATACATCCGGATTTCGAAATTCCACAAGAAGAGCTAATATCGCCCACCGCGCCCGCTTCAAAAACTCGTGCTGCCAACGCCCGCAATGACGAACGCATGCGCCAATCGATCACAAGTCAGAATCTGGAAGCTTTGGTCGCGACCAGAAAAACAAAGACCAACGGCAGAGGACAGGCAAGACCGAGAGCCAGTTCAGAGCAATCGTTCTGGGAGCGGATCAAAGGTTGGATTGGTGCTCGCAAAAATTAGCCAGTGGGCAGAAAAGACAACTCGACCGCTAAACCAAATTACTTGAACAAAGCCTTGAAACCAATTGCCCGGGCAAGCGCTGATTTCCGTTGTTTGCGCTCGATTGCCCGCTTGATGATCGACGAAATCATATCGGTGAACAACATCGGCGGCTTCGACTTGGCCCACAAGTAGTTAGCCATCGACCCGGGCAGTGTATTAATCTCATTGAAGTAGAGAATGTTCTTGCTCGTGTCCAGCATAAAATCGAGTCGGGCCACACCGGCACAGCCTAGCAACCGGAAAGCGCGCACGGCATATTCTTGCACCTGGGCCTTGATGGCAGGATCCAGATCGGGCGGGTCAATCACACGCGTCAGACCAGCCATCCCCTGGGATGAATCACCTGACTTTTTGCCACCATCGCGAATATATTTATCTTCGTAGGAGAGCGCCTCTCCTGACGGCACGGGAATTTCAACCACAGAAGCTTTTGGTTCGAGACCGTCGAGAACAGAAACATTGATCTCCAACTTCTTTTCCAGGCAAGGCTCGACGATTGCTTGCCAGTCGTATTTGAATGCTTGCAATAGAGCAGCATCGAGGGACGGTCCATCGGCTGCTTTGGCTATGCCAATCGAGGAACCTAAATTGGCCGGTTTGACGAACAACGGATATTCTGCCAGCCCGGTAGTTGCCAGGACGCGCTCTCGTAGTTGCGACAAATTGCCGCCCATCGAACTCTCCAACAATTCCTTATCCAGCACCACCGATGGTAGCACCGGTATGCCGTGACTTTCGAGAAATTTCTTGCAATGGTACTTGCTCATGCCCACGGCGGAAGAGACGACATCGCAGCCGGCATAGGCGACATCAGCCATCTCGAACAATCCCTGGATACAGCCATCCTCGCCGTAAGAGCCGTGGAAGACCGGGAAATAAACATCAATAGCAATAACTTCTTCATTTTGAGCTTTGCCGAATTGTTGAAAAAATCCTTTCGTCTTGGCTTTTCCTTTAGTCAGTGTCAAACCGCCAATACCGGGAATTGGCAAAAGCACGGCTTCTTCAACTTCGCTCAAGGAAGAGGGCATGTTCTTGTAGAACTCTCGCTTCAATAATGCGTCGCCGACATACCATTTGCCGTCAGCTGCTATGTACACGGGGATGGGGTTATAAACCGACGTATCGATCGCCTCAATTAGTTGCAGTGCTGAAATTATAGAAATTTCGTGCTCTACTGAACGACCACCAAACATCACGGCCACTGCCAATCTTCGTTGATTACCGTTGGTCATTATTTGTCCGCTGCTCCGCTAAAATTTAACCGGTGTTTCAAACAGATCCGGCAAATCGTTTTCAATTAAAACGACGTCTCCGTCCTGGCAATATTCAGTGGCTAAATGGGTCAGTGCCGCTTGCATATTGAAGAACTCCTTGCAGCGCTCGGCCGGCATACCACCCTGCTTCAGTCCTTCGGTCAGTGGCACCTTATTGGTTTCACCGACGACACAAACCAGATCGCAAATAGCTGCAGCCTTAGCAGCAGCTTGTCGATTTTCTTCTTCCTGGCGTTCGCCTAATTCGATCATGCCGGGCGTCACTAGCACTTTGCGCCCTCCGGGCATATCTGCCAGCACTT
>CAJCHQ010000369.1 GCA_903970295.1 Bryobacterales bacterium | reverse complement strand
TTTTCTTGAATTTGTCAATGGTGACGTCGTTGAACTCTTTGGTTCCACCTAGATTGAGCCCCAGTGTTTCCTGGGAGATATAGCCAATCGTTGGCACAAAATCGTAGGCTGGAGATAATGCTGGTTTGAGGGGATTCGTGTAAATCAAGCTCCAGTTTTTAAGGTGCATATCTCCGTTGCCGATCGCAACAGTGAATACCAAGCGGCGAACGAACTCAGTAAAGCAAACTTCACCGGCTTCGGCCCATAGCACCTTTGCGATGTGGCCGTATCCCGCTTTTTCATACTTGTCTTTGGGGTACACATTATAGACTTGTGCGAAATCTTCAATGTGGATCCTTGAGCCATCTTCGTTTCGATCGAATCGTTTTACCGCCAGGCTATCAGCGATTGTATTGCCGAATTGCTTAGGCAGTCCAGCGACTGAAACTGTTGGCACCAATTTTATTTCTGGCACATCTATTCCGACAAGCTTTGCAAATGAAAGCATTGCATGCTCAATTTCTGGTAGGTGAGGATGCGATTCGCTTGGGAGTTTAAGTATCCACGAGCCACCCATGCCGTCTGTAGGTATCGTAAATTTATCTGGTCGATTTAAAATTGCTGAAAATTTCAGTTGAACTCCTGCAAGAGAAAATCGCAATATTCGCCTAGCTTGTCTCTCGGCCAGCTGATATTCCTGGTCTGTCACGGACGAAAGTTCGCCAATAGGCTCGACAATTACTGCGCCTGGCAGATCCAAGCCCAGGGCCGCTAGCAAGAAGAATTCTCTTTTAGGGTTAATTGTCAATCTGTCCGCCAGAAAATCTCTCAATGGACCTTCAGGTAAGAGGTTTGAGAAAAATGGACTAAGACTGGGTCCTGTGCTTGGTCGAGCTATTGTAAGTCCGCCATCAGCCGTCTTAAAAGACTGGCTTAATATCGGGCGTTCCCGATTCTCCTCGTAAGTAGGATCAAATGCAAAGACAACCGTGTCGTCGACCAGCCTGGTCAAAGTGCCTACGGATGTGCTATTTAGCCGCACAAGCAGTGTGTCGGATCGGCTCATTTTGTCAAGCTTCATCAGCCGCCACCTCATCGTCGGCATCGTCGAGCCTGTATAAAGGTCTGCCGCTTTTTTTCGTACCCTGTCCAATAAGCGCGTTTACTGTCGGCACCATTGAAGCCGGCACAAGCATAATCTCCAAGCCCAGGTAGCGTGCAATTTCAGCAATAGTGGTTATACGGCTGTCAATCCTGCATCCTTCAAGCCTTGATACGTAGCTTTGAGGTAGGCTTAACCGCTTGCCCAATTCAGCTTGTGTCAGGTGTCTCTGTTTTCGGGCTTCTACAAGAGAGGCGGCGATTTTGTCAAAGTCTTCAATATGCTTCATTTTACATACCTCAAGCAACTTATATCATAAAAAGCATAATTTTGCAGCTGAAAATATGCTCTCCGTGTTATGAATGCAAACAAATATGCTTGGTCCGTTATAAATAATCTTGCACCAATGCGTCGTGAGGTCTTCCCTGCCGATGTTGATCCTGCTGATGAAGATCCGATTGCGGCTAACTTCTGGCAGTTCGATACGCAAAACGGCTTTCACAGGGTAAGAGCGCCAATGCCGATGCTTTTGCAGTATCTGCTGTCCCGGCATTCAACAACGTGATCAACTTGCCTGCCGAAGCCGAGCTTTCCCATTATTTCCCACATGCTTCCGGAGCAGCCACCAGGCGTGGTGCCACCCCGGCATATGCGAGAACAGAACTTGGCTTATTCGTTTCCAGCGCGGGTAATGAAAGGCTCTTATTCGACCGATCTTTTATACGAAACTGGCGCGCAGTTCCTACGCACTAACTGCGAGATCCAGCCGACTGATGAGGGTGTCGAGGTGCAACTAAGTCTCGAGGCCCACTGGCGCGAGCCATTCGTGATTGATAAGGCCATGGCAGTGATTGACGGCCTGAAAAACAATCTCTACGTTGCTTTTCATAGCCTGATTACTGACCGGACCAGAAGCCTCTTCCAGTAGATTCCCTTGCAGGCTTGACGCCGGGACCCCTGGCGCGCGCAGGCGCTCATTGCAGCTCGTGCCGTACCTGCGCATGCAGCGCGTCCTGGATTATTTGGCGCTTCTGGATAACGCGGTAACAACAGCCAAAGTCGGCCTCTTCTTCGAAACTTATATAGGACATTTTCGCATCAAGGACGACGAACTGGCCGCATTGCGCAGCCGCAAGCCACTCCACCGCTCCTATATGTTTCCCGGCGAGCACGGCTGAAAGCTCGTTTCCGACTGGAATTTGATAGTTCCTCAGGCCGTCCTTGAACGTAATTGGGAGGAGCCGCTTTGAAAATTTCAAGCAATCGCCTCAACGAAATCGCTGCCGGAACAGGCTTCCGACCAGATGCTGTGGAGAAAGTCATTCGCCTCCTGGACCTGCTCAATCAAATTTTTGAAACCAAATCTCTCAAGGACAAACTTGGATTGAAGGGCGGAACCGCGCTCAATCTGTTCATCTTTGATGTCCCGCGCCTTTCCGTGGATATTGATCTGAATTACAGATGTTCCTCCCTCATCTTTGATGTAAACGCTTTTCGATGGGTGTAAAATGCTTGGCCACGCAAAGAGGGCCCGCACTATGAACCGCAACCTACTAGCTTTAATGAGCGCTATTACATTGAGCATCACCGCTGCCTCGGCAGCTGAGCGCTTTGAACCATATAACGTTGTTCATCCCGGGGAAGTGACTTTAGGTTTTTTGTTGGGCTCATGGATTTGTACAGACCCCGGCGTCCGACTAATCGAAAGTTGGTCTGCCGATCGCGGAGGCATTATCGGGATGCGCCGCCGTGTAAAAGAAGGTACGAACAGCAAATCAGATGTCTATGATTTTTTTGCAGTTGAAGGGGCCGGAATGAAGATGCGCAGAATGAACATGTATTTGCGCGACATAGGTTCAGAAAGTGAGTCTTCGGGACAGGTCGGGTAGCATGCTGATTGCACCAATAAACTTACTATTACGTTCTGTCCTCGAACGTCTCCCACTGTGCCGTCGATTACGATGAGATACGAAAGTACAAAAGATGAGGAGTTAGTTCTCGAAATAGAAACTAATGAAAACGGGTCTACCACCAAAAAGACGTATCACCTTCACCGCATGCATTAAATAGCTTAACCGCGAGTACTCCTCAGCAATGAATTTTTAGGATAGTGGGTACCATCTGTGGTGCTAAAAAAGAGCTTTAGTCCCTTTTGTGTGTCCGGGTTCCTGCTCGACAATAAAAAAATTTGCCTTGATGTGCACCACTGGCAGTGGCACTCTTCGCCGATTCTGTTACTCAGTGCAGAGACATCAGAGATTCAAAATCTATTTCTTATCCGCTGCTCCACCAAGAACAGGAGTCGACAGAGAGCCAGCCCTGGCAATTCGGCAACGCCGCAAGTTCCGTCAGAGCAGCGAATAACTGTTCATCGATGAAGCTTCTGGTGTAAAACCAGAACGAGCAAGCAGGCTGTTTTTGAGCCACTAGAAACCATGCTCTAACATAATTGTTAATTGGCGATCTAAATTTCCGCATTTCTGGCGAATTCAGCTTCCGCCTTGGCGAATTATTTTTCCGCTGCGCGACAGAGTGCTCACGGTATGCCCGGCTGTGACCGGTGCATACAAGCTTCAAACGGACAGGAGCTTGCCCAGACCCTGTCAGCTCTGTACTTTCTGCCTGTCTTGAACAATGAGGAGATGGCTGGAACTCGCGCCCATTCATTTTGTGCGATTAACTGTGGCACCTCCTTTCTCCTCTTATATTTGTATTGGAACTGTGATAACGCTGATGCGACCGGAGATAGAAGGACCGTGCAGGCGCGATTGTAGGAGTCGATCTG